>JACQXR010000118.1 GCA_016208585.1 candidate division TA06 bacterium
CGTCTTCCAATCGTTTGATCTTCTTCATACCGGAAGTTTACCATATTTTTACCGGGGTTGCTATCAAAGAACTCGTTTACTGCCAACTACTTCAGCTCGCCACCAAGTTCGATTTTACCCACACTCATTGGAGAAAAGCCTTGTAGATTAACGGCAAGACAACATTATTGAAATATATCATTATGGAGGCAGGCTATGGGATGGTGGACAGATAAAAAAGTGGTGGTGACCGGGGGAAACGGTTTTCTCGGCTCGTTTCTGGTCAATGAGCTGCGGGAGAGGGGAGGCCGGGACATATTCGTACCCGATATTGCCGATTACGATCTGGTACAGCTGGATGCGGTAAAGCGTTTATATCGGGACGCCAAACCTGACATCGTCATCCATCTGGCGGCCAAAGTCGGCGGCATAGGCGCCAATCGTGAAAAGCCCGGAGAGTTTTTCTACGACAATCTGATAATGGGCGTGCAGCTGATGGAGACAGGACGCCAGGCTGGGCTGAAAAAATTCGTGGCCTTGGGGACCATCTGCTGTTATCCGAAATTCGCGGCAGTGCCGTTCAAGGAGGATGATGTATGGGACGGCTACCCCGAGGAAACCAATGCCCCCTACGGCCTGGCCAAAAAAATGATGCTGGTGCAGTCCCAGTCTTACCGGCAGCAGTACGGATTTAACTCGATATTTTTAATGCCGGTCAACCTGTATGGCCCCCGGGATAATTTTGATCCCGGATCATCGCATGTGATTCCCGCTTTGATCAAAAAGATACACGATGCCCAGACCGCCGACCAGAAGGAAATCATCGTCTGGGGTACCGGAAAAGCCACCCGGGAATTTTTATACGTTGAGGATGCGGCCAGGGCCATGGCGCTGGCTTCGGAAAAGTATGAAAAGTCCGATCCGGTCAATATCGGAGCGGGCTTTGAAATATCAATCAGGGATCTGGTGGAACTGATAGCCCGGCTGATGAATTACACCGGTAAAATAGTTTGGGATGCCACCAAACCGGACGGCCAGCCCCGCCGGATGCTGGATACTTCGCGGGCCGAACGGGAGTTCGGGTTCAAGTCGACCACCACTTTCGAGGAGGGATTGAGGAAAACAATTGGCTGGTATGTACGGCAACGGGAACAAGGGCTGCCGCAATAATCTAAAATTCGACACGAAAAAATATATTGAATGGGTTGTATGAAAGTTGTTATTTTAGCAGGGGGGCAGGGAACAAGGATCAGCGAAGAAACCGCGGTCCGTCCCAAACCGATGGTGGAGATCGCCGGCAAGCCGATCTTATGGCATATCATGAAAAGCTATTCCCAGCACGGCTTCAATGAGTTTGTCATCTGCCTTGGATTCAAAGGGTACATGATCAAAGAATATTTTTCCAATTACTTTCTGCACACCAGCGATGTAACGTTTGACATTATGAACAATGCCATGGAGGTTCACCAAAAGTACGCCGAGCCATGGAAGGTCACTTTGGTGGACACCGGAACGGAAACCATGACCGGGGGCCGCATCAAACGGGTCTCTCCCTATATTGGCGGCGAGCGATTCATGCTGACCTACGGCGATGGTTTGGCGGATGTCAACCTGTCAGAATTATACCGTTACCATCAGCAGCAAGGTTGTGCCGCGACGGTCACCACGGTGCAAACCGTTGGGCGTTTTGGGGCATTATCATTGGGTGCGGATAACCGGGTGATGAGTTTCCGGGAAAAGCCGGCCCAGGACGACGGCTGGATAAACGGGGGTTTTTTTGTGTTGGAGCCAGAGATCCTGGAACGGATTGCCGGTGACGGCACGGTATTTGAAAAGGACCCTTTGGAGAGCTTATCCGCTGAAGGGCAACTGGCGGCATACAAGCATTATGGTTTCTGGCATCCGATGGATACCTTGAGGGATAAAAATTACCTAGAGGAGCTTTGGAACCGGGGGAAGGCTCCTTGGAAAACCTGGAAGTGAAAGGCTGGTAAATGAATCCATCTTTTTGGAATGGGCGGAAAGTATTGTTGACCGGTCATACCGGTTTTAAGGGATCGTGGCTGTCACTGTGGCTGCATCAGATGGGAGCCAAGGTCTCCGGCTATTCCCTGGAGCCGCCGACCAAACCAAGTTTGTTTGAGCTGTGCCATCTAGGCCAACTAGTTGATTCAACCATCGGCGATATTCGCAATGCCGAGCTGCTGGCCCAGAAAATGTCAGCAGCGGGACCAGAGATTGTCATTCATATGGCGGCCCAGTCTCTGGTGCGTAGATCATACCAGGAGCCGGTGGAAACATTTTCGGTGAATGTTATGGGAACTGTCAATTTGCTGGAGGCCGTCCGAACCACCGGATCGGTACGGGCGGTCATCAATGTCACCACCGACAAGTGCTACGAGAACAAGGAATGGCTGTGGGGGTATCGCGAAAACGAACCGCTGGGGGGCCATGATCCATATTCCGGCAGCAAGGCCTGCTCTGAGCTGGTTACCGCAAGCTATCGCACTTCTTTTTTTGGCCAGGATGGCAACAGCCCCGGGGTTTCGGTAGCTACTGTCCGGGCCGGTAATGTGATCGGCGGGGGGGACTGGTCGGAAGACCGCCTCATCCCCGATTGCATCCGGGCCATGGTGAAGGGGGAAAAAATAATTGTCCGGAACCCCGGCGCACAACGTCCCTGGCAGCATGTGTTGGAGCCTCTTTCCGGGTACCTGACCCTGGCGGAAGCAATGTTTCATGGAGATTCGGCATATGCCGGAGCCTGGAACTTTGGTCCGGATGACCGAGACATGAAACCGGTGGAATGGATCGTTAAATACATGTGCCGGGAATGGGGGAATGAGGCCGGTTATACGATTGCGGAAGAGAAAGGCCCGCATGAAGCGGGGATTCTGAAATTGGACAGCACCAAGGCCCGGAGCCGTCTGGGGTGGCATCCCCGATGGAATCTGGAAGCTGCCCTATCTAGGATCATTGATTGGACCAAAGCCTATGTTCGCCAGGACGACCTAAATGAGGTTTGCCATAAACAGATAACCGAATACTTAAACAGCTGACGGCAGGAGGATCATGCCAGCAAAAACAAACACGGCGGCAGCCGTGCGCAAGAGGATATTACACGAAGTTGCTGCTTATTACCGGTTGGCGCATAAAAAACACGGTTTATTTGTCCCCGGAGAGCGGATAGCCTATGCCGGCAGGATGTATGATCATCATGAAATGACGGCCTTGGTGGATTCCGCCCTTGAATTCTGGCTGACCACGGGGCGCTTTGCCGGTGATTTTGAAAATAAGTTTGCTGCCTTTTTGAACAGCAAACATTGCAGTCTGGTCAATTCCGGTTCGTCGGCCAATCTGCTGGCGTTTGCGGCGCTGGCTTCACCGCTGCTCGGGAAAAAGAGGATACGGCCGGGAGATGAGGTCATTACCGTGGCCGCCGCTTTTCCAACCACGGTGGCCCCCATTCTGCAATTCGGCGCCACGCCGGTCTTTGTGGATGTCTCACTGCCGTCATACAACATTGACTGCGATCTGCTCGAAACCGCCCTGACCAGGAAAACCCGGGCAGTCTTTTTGGCCCATACCCTGGGCAATCCGTTCAATATTAAGATCATAAAGAGGTTTTGCGAGACCCACAACCTGTGGTTGATCGAAGACAATTGCGATGCGTTGGGGTCGAAATATTGTCTGAACGGGGCGTGGCGGTATACCGGGACGTTTGGCGATCTGGGCACGTCAAGTTTTTATCCGCCGCATCATATGACCATGGGAGAAGGGGGGGCGGTGTATACCGACAACCTGCTGCTGAAAAGGATCGTGGAATCGCTCCGCGATTGGGGGCGCGACTGTTGGTGCCCGTCGGGAAAGGATGACACCTGCGGAAAACGGTTCAGCCGGGCCTATGGAGAACTGCCGCTGGGTTACGACCACAAATACGTTTATTCGCACTTTGGGTATAATCTGAAAGCCACCGAGATGCAGGCTGCCGTGGGTTGCGCTCAATTAAAAAAGCTGCCCCGATTCGTAGAATCAAGAAAAAGGAACTGGGATATTCTGCGGCAGGGCTTGTCGGATCTGGCAGAATATTTTATTTTGCCGGAACCGACACCAGGATCGGATCCCAGCTGGTTCGGTTTTCTTCTGACGGTACGGACCGGGGCCGGCTTTACCAGGGAGCAGATCGTGCGTCATTTGGAATCTCACAACATTCAGACCAGAATGCTGTTTGCCGGCAATATTCTCCGGCAACCCTGTTTTGACGAATTCAGGAAAGCGGGTAAGGGATACCGGGTTGTTTCTGCGATTTGCGGCGGAAAGTCATCGGGGAAAATCAAAAATGTTCTGCCGGTCACCGACCAGATAATGAGGGATACATTTTGGATCGGAGTGTATCCGGGAATGACCCGGGGAATGCTGGCGCACATGATCGACACCATCAGGGAGTTTGTAAACCAATGAAAGTGCTGGTAACCGGGGCAACAGGATTTGTCGGAGCCTGCCTTACCCGGCGCCTGGTGGCCATTGGCCATGATGTCCATATCTGCCTCCGGCCCCGGTCGGACAGATGGCGGATCAAGGACCTGAAGCCTGACATCAAGGAACACCTGGCCGATCTGCGGGACGCCGATGTGATTATGAATGCGGTCAGCCAAATACAACCGGAAGTGGTCTTTCACTTGGCGACCCATGGTGGATTTGCCGGTCAATCGGAATCGGCGGATATCCTGGAAACAAATATTCTGGGAACCGTAAATCTCCTGAGAGCCTGCGAAAAGACAGGCTTCAACTGTTTCATCAATACCGGCAGCTCCTCCGAATACGGCCCAAAAACTGAGCCGATGAACGAAAATGACCCGTTGTATCCTGTGGGAGATTACGGGGTCTCCAAAGCGGCGGCCACCTTGTATTGCCGGTCCGAGGCGGTCCGGAAGAAACTGCCGATCCTGACCCTGCGGCTGTTCTCCCCCTACGGACAATGGGACGATCCCCGCCGGTTCATCCCCTACGTCATCAAATCGCTGCTGCGGGGCGAATCCCCGGAGCTGGCCTCGCCCAACTCAGTCCGGGATTATATCTTTATTGATGATGTAATTGACCTGTTCTTGAAAGCCGCCGCGATCCCCCGGCCGGGCGGGATATTCAATGTAGGAAGCGGGCAACAGCATACGACAGGCGATGTCGTTGGGATGATAGCGGAGAACATCGGCCAGGGGGCAGTGCTGCTTTGGGGGAAACTCGACCCGCCGCGGCTGGAGCCGCTCCGCTGGGAAGCGGATACGGCCAGCGTCAAAAAATCATACGATTGGGATCCCGCCACCCCGCTGGCCAAAGGCCTGGTGAAAACCGTAGAATGGTTCCGGACGCACCTGGAATTGTATCCCTGACCCAAAACCGCAATACTGACGACGGGTGAAAAGCGCATATGAAGCTTTCTGATTATGTAATTGATTTCATAGCCGGCCAGGGCGTGGCCCATATCTTTGAATTGGTCGGCGGCGCGATCACGCACTTGGTTGACTCGACGGTCGACCGGAAAGATATTACCTGCGTGTCCGTGCATCACGAGCAGGCGGCGGCCTTCGCCGCCGAGGGCTATGCCCGGATCAACGGAAAACTGGGGGTGGCCATGGCCACCAGCGGCCCCGGCGCGCTAAACCTGCTGACCGGAATCGGCAGTTGTTATTTTGACTCTGTGCCCTGCCTGTTCATCACCGGACAGGTTAATACCTATGAATACAAATTCGACCGGCCGGTCCGGCAGGTCGGTTTTCAGGAAACGGATATTGTGAGCGTGGCCAGGCCCTTGACCAAGTATGCGGAGATGGTCACTGACGCGGGTAAAATCAGGTATCACTTGGAAAAGGCGGTATATTACGCCCAGTCCGGCCGGCCCGGCCCGGTATTGCTTGACATCCCCATGGATATTCAGCGGGCCCAGATTGAACCGGAAAAATTGGAAAGTTTTTTCACCAGTGGCGAATTTCTGACGATGCAAAATGAAACCGTTCTTTGCCAGGAATCAGATATTGAGGAAGTGGTCCGGCTCATTTCAGAAGCCCGGCGCCCGGTCATCCTGGCCGGAGGAGGGGTAAGAGCCGGGGATGCGGTAAGGGAGCTTGGTCTGCTGACGGAAAAAACCGGCATTCCCGTAGTGACATCCCTGATGGGAATTGACGCCGTTCCCGGGGACAATCCCCGCTGCTTTGGAATGATCGGGGTGTACGGAAACCGGTTCAGCAATCTTGCCGTGGCCAACTGCGACCTGCTGCTGGTGCTCGGTTCCCGTCTGGACACCCGCCAGACCGGAACCCGTCCGGAAACCTTTGCCCGGGCCGCTAAAATAGTCCATGTCGATGTCGACAAACATGAACTGGATTCGAAAGTTAGGACCCACCTGGCAATTCAATGCCAGGTCAAGGAATTTCTGGAGTCGATCAATGACAGATTGAAGGCTTATATTAAGCCCGACCTGGCTCCGTGGTATTCTGTCGTCAGTAGATACCGGAAAAAATACCCCACTAGATCGCCGGAACCAGAGGGCAGCGCCCTTGACCCGAACCATTTCCTGGAGATCCTTTCCGGGCACTGCGGGATTGGCGACATAGTTTGCATCGATGTGGGCCAGAACCAGATGTGGGCGGCCCAGTCTTTCCGGCTTAAGGATGATCAGCGGATGCTTATTTCCGGCGGGATGGGCTCGATGGGTTTTGCCCTTCCGGCAGCGCTGGGAGCCGCCAAAGCAGCTCCCGGTAAACGGGTGGTGGTGATATCGGGCGACGGCGGGATACAGTTGAACATCCAGGACCTGGATACCATCGTCAGCCATCATTTGCCGGTCAAGTTAGTCGTTTTGAACAACGGCTGTCTGGGCATGGTGCGGCAGTTTCAGGACATGTATTTTGACGGGCGCCAGCAATCGACAGTTGTAGGGTACCACTGCCCCGACCTGATGAAAATTGCCGAAGCTTATGGTCTGCCGGTCAGTACTATATCCTCGTTGGAGAGGGTTGAGGAAGCCGTAGGCCGGTTTTTCGATTCCGAAAAGCCGGCGTTCCTTGAGGTGAAGATCGCCCAGGATAGCTGTGTCAACCCAAAATTACTGGTGAACTGTCCAATTGAGGACATGTCCCCGCCGTTGGAACGGGATCAACTGGAAAAAGAGATGGTAATAAATTGTAAGGGGCAGGAGAAGTGACAAATACCAGGCTTGCCGCAATATTAATCAGATGGGGTGCAACAACTCGAATAAAATCACAAATCCGGGTAAGGGTATAAATTGGTTGAGGAAGCGTAAAGAATGAATGCAAAGAATAAGTGGAATAAGAAAATACTGGCGGTGCTCCTGGAGTGGGATTATGGAGACCGGAGACGGGGCCCATCCCTGGAGCGCGAGTTTTTTTATAAGAATTTGTCAGCCCTGGCGGCCCAGGTCGAGCCCTTTTGGTATGATGACCATCTCAACGATCCTCCCGGTCTGCAAAAACAATTGATCAACAAAGCCACCGATTTTAACCCAGACCTAATATTTTTTGTCCCCTATCAGGACCAGTTCAGCCCCCAGACATTGGATTATCTCAAAAGTCGTTGGCCGACTATGGCCTGGTTCGGAGACGACAGCTGGCGTTTCGAGACCTATACCGCAAAAAATGCGCCGCACTACTCATATTCAGCCACCACAGATATTTTCAGCGTCACCAAATACCAGAAACTTGGGATCAATCCTATCGCCACCCAATGGGCCGGACAAGGCGGCGACATGAATCTGGGGCCGGTCCCGCCGGTATCATATGATCACCAGGTTTCATTCGTGGGCGGGAACAACTTGTTCCGGTCATGGTACATAAAGAGGCTGGAGACCCTGGGAGTAAAAGTTGACTGTTTTGGCGCCGGGTGGCCGGCGGGCAAGGTTTCTTTTGACCAGATGAACAGGATATTCTACAAATCCAGGATCAACCTCAACCTCTCCAACAGCGTTAACCAAGACATTCGCTTCATACTAAGCGGTCCCGGCCCCCTGGTCAACTACCTTAGGTCCGGCAAAAGGTATGAGCAGATGAAAGCCCGCAATTTCGAAATTCCCTTAGCCGGGGGTTTTCAGTTGACCAATTATGTGGCCGGTCTTGAAAACTATCTTAAAGTTGGGGATGAAGTTGCGGTGTATGCCACTCCGGAAGAGTGTGCCCAGCAGATAAAATATTATCTGGCAAATGAAGAGAAGCGCCTGAACATTGCGATCAACGGGCAACGCAGGGCCCAGGGGGAACATACGTATTACCACCGCCTGGAAGCCCTATTGAAAGCAATATGGAAATGAAAAAATTTGCTGTTTGGACCGGCCCACTTTACAGCAATAATGAGATCTTTAATCCTTCCAGCGCAGTAAACAGGGATGACTGCCTGGCGGGGTTCAGGTTGCTGAGCGCCGAGCTGTTGGCCAAGGGCTGGGAATGCTCCACCCAGGATGTTTTTAGGGCCCGGGGCGCTGTCCCCGAGGTGATCCTTTTCCTGGATATTCCCAGGGAACCAATAGCACGGCTGACAGGTGACTGGGCTGGGAAATCAAAATGCTGGCTTCTGCTGCAGGAACCGGCCACCATAGTGCCCCAAAATTGGGATTTTCAGCGGCATGAGCAATTTGAAAAAATTTTCACCTGGGACGACAAATTGGTGGATGAAGACAAATATTTCAAGATCAACTATGCCGTGAATCATGCCTTAGCCATTACCCCTGACACCTCCAGCAAGGAGAAGCTTTGCACCCTCATCGCTGGACAGCACAAATCGCAACATCCGGATGAACTTTACTCCGAGCGGGTGAAGGCGGTGAGGTGGTTTGAACGGAACCACCCGGAAGATTTTGACCTCTACGGCCGCGGCTGGGAGGAATACCTTTTCCCGGGGCCGGGAGTGCTGAAAATCCTGAATCGGCAGAGCCTGCTGCGCCCCATGCGCCGGCTGCTGGCCCCCCGCTTTACCTCCTACCGTGGGCCGGCGGAGACAAAGACGGAGGTGCTTAAAAGGTATAAGTTCTGCATCTGCTATGAAAACATCCGGGGCCTTGAGGGGTACATCACAGAAAAAATATTCGATTGCTTTGCCGCCGGATGCGTGCCGGTCTACTGGGGGGCGGAGAATATCATCCGGCACATCCCCGGTGATTGCTTTATCGACAAACGCCTTTTCCCCAATTACGCGGAACTGTACCGCCATCTTGCTGGCCTAAGTGGCCAATCCTATGTGGAATACCTGACAAACATAACGCACTTTTTAAGAAGCGAACAGGGATATATGTTCACCCCCCAGAAATTTGCGGCCACTATCGCCGGCGGCACCACCGATGGATAGGAATATTATCGTAATTGGCACAGGCCGGGTGATGCAGATTGTCCTTAGCCTGGTCTCGGTGCGTTTGTTCACCATGCTGCTTAGCCCCAGCCAGGTGGGAAATCTGTTTTTGATAAATTCCATCATAGCATTTTTTGGCCTGGTGTTGATAAATCCTGTTGGCATGTATCTGAACCGGAGGCTTCACCATTGGTTTTCCCGCGGCCGGATGCCGGACGTGTTCTTTGTATTCAATCTGTATCTGATGGGCGTGTCCTTAGTATCGTTGCCCATCGTATTGTTTTTGACCAAAGTATTGCATGTCGGAAGCGGCTTGAATGTAATGGTTTTGATGACATTTGTCATGATGAACATCTATGTCAGCAGCTGGAACCAGACCATTATCCCCGCTCTGAATATGCTGCAGCATCGCAAAAGTTTTGTGGCGTTCAGCTTGCTGACGACGATAATCGGTCTCGCTTGTTCCGTGATATTTGTTAGCCTGATTGAAAGGGGAGCCCTATGGTGGCTGCTGGGGCAGGTCTCCGCCCAATCAGTCGTGACCATAGCAGCTTTTGTCTATTTTCACAAAATTACCCGGGCCAAGATATCCCGGGGGATTGCCAGGAGAAACTATAGTCCCGGCAACATCAAGTATGCCTTCAACTTCGTTTTGCCGCTGGCAGTTACCACGCTGTTCTGGTGGTTGCAGAACCAGTCGTACCGTATGATCGTCGAACACATCGTCGGACTGGAGTATCTGGCCATGATAGGACTGGGGTTGTCGATTGCCGCCAATATTTCAGCCGCGGTGGAATCACTGGTCCAGCAATTTTACTACCCAATATACTATGGCCAGATAAACACCGATGATAAGGCGACCCGTCAGACCGCCTGGGAAAAGATGGCCGGTTTCACCTTGCCCATATATGTCAGCACGGCAATTTTTGCGGCGCTTCTTTCTCCGTTTATAGTAAGCGTGCTGGCTGGTCCCAGGTACCAGGGCGTCACGATCTATGTGGTGATAGGCGCTTTGATAGAGTTGTTCCGGGCATCATCGGGTCTGCTGGCCAGCGTGGCCCATGCCGAATTGAAGACCAGATATTTGGTCAAACCGTACTTTATCGGCGCCCTGTGCGCAGTGGCGGGCGTGTATTTCGGGGCCCGCCAATTGCATTCTCAAGTATTTATACCCTTAGCGTTGGTCCTAAGCGGCTTTATGGTGATGATTGTGATGTTTTTTGAAATGAACAGGGTTATGCCCATTCAATTTAACTGGCCGGCGCTGGCCCGTTCATTTCTGATGTCCCTCCCGCTGGTGGCTGTCTTGGCGGCATATCACCTGTCCCAAAGCCTGGTGGTATCCGTTGCCGTCTGTGCCGTGTCTGGAATATATTTCATCGGATCTCAATACCTGATGCTTAAAGGCTCATTTGGCGGGGGAAAAGCCCATGGGTAATGTTTCCCAAGCCCCTTTGGTTTGCATCTGCCTGCCGACCTATAATGCCGGGTCAACCATAGCAGAAACCCTGGAATCACTGGTTTCACAGCGCTACCATCCGTTTAATATATTTGTGGTTGACAACGTGTCAACCGACGATACCGTTTTGATCGTTAGGAAATATGCCTCCCGGTACCAGAACATCCAGGTGCATTGCTTCGATGAAAATATCGGAGCCGAGGGAAATTTTAACCGTTGCATCCGGCTGACCAAAGGCAAATACACCGCCATCTATCACTCCGATGATTTATATGACCCCTGGATCATTGAAAAAGAAGTGGCTTTTCTCGAAACTTATCAGTCAGCCGGGGCGGTGTTCACCACGGCTGTGATCATTGACGGCGTTGGGAGGCAAATCGGAGTCCGCAAAATACCCGGGGCCCTGGCTAAAAAACATCCGCCGGTCTACGGATTCGAAGAGATATTCAAATCCATGCTGATGGCAGGTAATTTTCTGATAACACCTTCGGCCATGGTGCGAACCAGCATGTACCGGGAGACTATCCGGCAGTGGGGCGGAAAACAGTATGCGTCATCGGCTGATCTGGATGTCTGGCTCAGAATAGCCCTGGCCGGTCAAATCGGCATCATTAATGAACAACTGCTGAAGTACCGGATGAGTCCGGTCAGTTTTACTTATAGATCGTCCCGATCGGAGACCAAACGCGACGACCTGTTTTTGGTGCTGGATCAATACGCAGCCCGTTATCCCCAGGTGCTTTCCCGGGACGATCTGAACAACTATCGTTTGTTAAACATTCACCGGGATGTGGTGCGTTCAGTGAACTTGATCATCGATAACGATCCTCGCCAGGTTCGGGCCCGGTTGAAAGGCCTTTTTTCTTGGCAGGATTTACGAGCCTCATTCGTTTCCCTGAGGCGCATGAAAATATTAACCACGGGTCTTATTCTTTACATGATGTCATTATTTACGCTTAGCCCGGGCCTGCGTCGTTTCATTTACCAGTTGCGGTTTCGACAATGATACTGGCCGGGAAAGACAGCTCGATTCCGGTATCGCAGGATGTCGAGCGGGAGTTATTGCCACCAGCCACAATGGCGGTAAAGAAAAGGCCATTGCTGCTGCTGCTGCTGTGGTTGATCACCACGGTATTGCTTTTTATTTTCGGACCCTACAGTTACAGCTTTGGGAACAAAATCCAACTGTACACATATCTGGCTGCGGTTCACATTGCGTTGTATGCCGGGTACTGTCTGGGGCTGCGGACCAAACCGCAGCGGCCCAAAGTAATCCTGAAAGGGCTGGCCCTGGCAAAAATAAGCCTGCTGTTTTCAGGGGTGCTGCTGATGGTCAACCTGCTCTGCACCGGCGGCGGAGACATTGGAAGGCTGGCTCTGGCAATAAAGGACCCTGGTGCCGCTTATGCGGCGGGGAGCACCAAAGGAGGGGTCTCGATCTTCAACTATATCGGAATATTCTCAGCCCCGGTATCAATGATGTCCTTCGTGCTGGGAACCTATTATTGGGCCCGATTGCGGGTGGTGTATAAAATATTACTGGCAAGTTTATTTGCAACGGCCATATTATCGAGCATCGGAGCTTCGGTTCGGAGCACGATAATCATCACCGGGCTTTACGCGGCGGCGGCATTTGGGGCAGCCTATCAAAATAAAATCATCCATGTTACTTCCAGGGCAAAACTGATGCTGGTTGTTGTACTGGTGTGTGCCACGGTGGTGTTTTTCAAATATTTTGCCTTTTTAACGGAAAATCGGCAGCAGGGCGACAACCGGCTGCGCAACCCCTTGACGAACGAAATGCCGGCGCAGGATCATCCGATGTATAAAATATTACCCGAGGCCTGGCATAACACCTATACCATAGCGGCATTTTACATTTCACATTCCTACTACCGGCTGGCCCAGGCGTTGAATATGCCGTTCATAGGCATCGGATGGGGCGCAAGCAATTCAGCTTTTTTGGTCCGCAATATTGTCCGGCTGACCGGCTGGACCGAGTTTGAAAATTATTCCTACGGCATGCGTTTGGACCGGATGACCGGATACGGCGATTTTGGACTGGCCTGGTCAACCATCTACACCTGGATCGCCTCCGATGTCACCTTTCCCGGGAGCGTGTTGATCATATTTATGATCGGCTATTTCTTTGCCCGGGCCTGGACAGGCGTTCTGGAGCAACGGGGCCCATTATCAGTCATGGCCTTCGCCTGTTTCGTGATCATTGTTTTTTCTTTTCCGATGAATAACCCGCTGCAAGACGGTCCGGGAATCAGCACTTATTTTGGGATACCATTTTTATGGTGGCTGAACAGGGGATGATGTGAATAAAACTAATTCGACAAAACGGATACTCATCAACGCTGTCAACCTGACCGGAGCCGGCGCCCGGTCGATAGGCCTCAGTTTGATCCCCAATCTGGTCAGATTGCATCCGCAATGGCATTTTTGCATACTTGTTCCGGATGAAGAAGAGTTCCGTTCCCTGCCATTGTTTGACAATGCGGAAATATTGTTTGAAAAACGGCGGCGGGTGGTGAACAATGACATTCTCCGGTTATGGGAAATATTCTGGCAAATCCCTCGTTTGGCGGAAAAAAAGAAGGCCAAGGTGTGTCTGACCCTTGGCGACATCAATCCGGCCGGCCTTCCCTGCCCGGGGGTGGTGTTTGTGCAGCAGGCCCTGCTGGCCTATGAACAGAAGGAACATCCAGGGGTCCAAACCTGGCCTTGGGGGAAACGATTATGTATGCAAAAGCTGTTTTCATATACTGTTAGATCATCGGAGGCAGTCATTGTGCAGTCGGCCGTCATGGCCCAGCGGCTCCACCAAAAATATAAGATCCCGCTTCGAAAGATTCAGATAATACGCCAGCCGGTTCCCCAGGCCCTCCGGGAGGCGGCGCTGGCGGCGGCTCCGAACCAAGTAATGGCTGGCCACAAGAATAACATCAAATTACTTTTTCTGGCGAAAGCATATCCCCATAAAAATCATGCGATTTTAGCAGCAGTGGCCCAGGAATTACGGAGGCGGGACCTGGCCGGCCAGGTCCGAATTTATACGACGATTGAGGGCGAGGCGGAAGCCCGACTGGCAAAAGAAGTTTTACAGAACCACGGAGATGTGATCACGAATTTGGGAGCCTTAAAGGCGACAGAGGTGGCTGGGGCATTCAAGGCGGCATCCGCGCTTTTTTTGCCGACCTTGATAGAAAGTTACGGCCTGATCTATCTGGAGGCCATGACCTTTGGGCTGCCGATTTTGACCTCGGACCGCGATTTTGCCAGGGAGATGTGCCGCGATCAGGCCATTTATTTTGACCCCCACGATCCCTTGTCCATTGTTGATGCAATTCAAAACCTTCCGGCCTTTAGGAAAGGACACCAGGTTAAAAACAATGCCACTGCCGGGGCCGGGCGGTTTCCATCGGACTGGAAACAGGTGGCCCGCGGGTTTATGAATGTCGTCCAGCAGGCCCTGGCGGAAAAGGAACGCGGTTTGACCCCATGAAAACTGTGTTAATCTGCCAGTATTATCCGCCGGAGCAGGCGCCCATCGGGGTGATGCTCCGTGAACTGGCCGGGGATATGGTGAAAAACGGCCACCAGGTGACCGTGGTGACAGGTTTTCCCAACCATCCGGCAGGGATAATCTTTCCCGGTTACAGCCGAAGACTGTTCAGCGTATCTTGGGATGGCGGGGTCAAGGTGATCCGGTGCTTTCTTCATATCTCGCCCCGCAAAACCATCTTCGGACGGCTGTTGAACTTCGCCAGCTTCGGGATCACCTCCTTTCTGGCGGTGCTGTTCTTGGAAAAACCTGACCTGATGCTGGTTGTGTCCCCCCCCCTGTCCAACGGCCTTACGGCCATGATGCTCAAGGGACTTAAAGGGTGCCGCTATATCTTCAACGTCCAGGACATCTATCCCGACGCCGCCGTGAATGCGGGGGTGGTAAATAATTCACGGCTGATAGGCCTGCTGCAAAAGCTGGAAATGACCATTTACCGCAAGGCCCACAAGGTGACGGTGATCTCCGAGGGTTTCCGGGATAACCTGGTAAAAAAGGGCGTGCCGTCCGGAAAGGTCGAGATCATCTACAACTGGATAGACGCCTCCGAGATCGCTCCCCAACCCAGGGAAAATGATTTTTCCCTGAAGCAGGGGCTGAATGACAAATTCGTGGTGCTGTACTCGGGGACCATCGGGATAGTATCGGGGGCGGAGATAATGCTGGAGTGCGCCCAAAGCCTGAAAGGCAACCGGGACATCGTTTTCCTGATGGTGGGGGAGGGGGTGGTCAAGGACCGGATCAGGGACGCCGCCTTAAAAAGGGGCCTGGACAACATCAGGCTGCTGCCATTCCAGCCCCGGGAGATGTTATCCGGGGTGATCTCCAGCGCCGGCATCGCCATAGTGACACTGGGAAAAAACAAGGGAAAAAGCTCGGTTCCCAGCAAATTATTGGGATACATGGCGGCGGCCAAACCGGTGGCGGCCAGCCTGGACCCGGACAGCGACACGGCCAGGTTCATCGCCCGGGCCGGGTGCGGTCTCTGCGTTCCGGCCGGGGACGCCCGGGGCCTGACCGAAGCGATCCTGGCCCTGTACCGCGATCCGGCCCGAAGGCTGAAGCTGGGCCAGAACGGCAGGCACTTCCTGCTGAAACACGGCGAGCGGAAGGCCGCCACGCTGAGATACCAGAAACTGATGGAAGAATGCGCCGTCCGGTAGGATATGATACGAAAAATGACGCCAAACGATGTGGACCAGGTGGTCCAGACCCACCTGCAAAGCTTTCCCGGATTTTTCCTGAGCGAGCTGGGTCCCAAATTCCTGTCCCGGTACTACCGGGCGGTGTGCTCCGATCCCAGCGGCATTGCGCTGGTGGGGCTTGATCAAACCGGACGGGTGGCCGGGTTCGTGGCCGGGACCGCCAACCCCAGAGGTTTCTACTCCAGGCTCTTGAAAAAACAGTGGGTGATGTTCGGCTGGGCCTCCCTTCCGGCCGTGACGAGAAACCCCTCAATCATCGTGCGGTTGCTGGGGGCCCTGAACCATCCTGGTGAAAACCCGGCGGGCAATGAGATGGCCGGACTGTACTCGATCGGGACATCTCCCGAAGCCCAGGGCCTGGGCTGGGGCGGGAAACTGGTGGCGGAATTCCTGAAAACGGCCAGGGACAAAGGGTGCCGGAAGGTTTTTTTGACCACCGACCGCGACGGCAACGACGGGGTCAACCGGTTCTACCAGAAAAATGGATTCACCATAAAACGGCAGTTTGCAACACCCCAGGGACGCCGGATGAACGAGTACTGGACAGACCTATGATGAATAAAAACATGGCGGCAAATTTTCTGGATCAGACAACCCAGCTGGCCATGGTAGGGTTCGTGGCCTCGCTTCCGGTGTCCATCGCCTTCACTCAAAGTTCACTGTTCGCGGGCTGGGTGGCCTGGCTCTTGAAATGCTTGGTGGAAAAACGGTGGAACGGTTTCAAGACCCCGCTGGACTTGGGCATCGGGCTGTTTCTGGCCTCGGCGTTGCTTTCCACCGTCTTCTCGCTTTCCCCCTGGGAGAGCTTCATCAGCCTTAAAAAATTCTACCTGCTGTCGGCAGTGTATTTCACAGGGTTCAATGTAAAGAGCCCGGCCCGGCTGCTGGAACTGGTCAAGCTGTTCCTGGGGATGACGGCCCTGACCGGGGTCTACGGCCTGGTGATGTTCTGGTTTGGATACCAGCCGAGGCTTTTGGCCGCCCAGGGAATGGCCATGACCTCAGGCGGAATATTCATGATGGCCGGTCTGCTGTCTTTGGCCTGGATACAATACCAGCTTGGGTCGCCCGGCCGGCGGCAGCGGCTGCACTCCCTGGCCGCTGCGGCCCTGCTGGCGGCCAGCCTGATCCTTACCCGAACGGTCAGCTCCTGGTTCGGTTTTGTGATGGGTTTTCCGGCCCTGATCAGGTCATGGAAAAGGAGGACGGCGGTATTTTTGTTGGCCGCGTTGCTTTTGGCCGGGGTTTTTTACAGCGCCAACAATTACCAGATGTCATTTAAGTTATATTCCGGGAACAAGGCCACCTCCTGGAACATGAGGTTGGGTTTTTGGCGGATGGGATGGCAGCTGATCAAGGAACGGCCGGTGCTGGGAACGGGATCGATAGACCTGGGCCAGATACTGAAGGGGATGCGGACCGCCGAAGACGAAAAACTCTGGCAGGGGATACCCATGGGCGGACACCTGCACAACAATTTCATCCAGATCGCCGCCACCCGGGGGTTTGTAGGCCTGGCCGCTTTCCTGTTCATGTGGTTCTCTATTTTTGCGCTGGCGGCGAAACTGATGGGATCCAGATCCCGCCTGACCGGCATATTTGCCGGGGGGATCATGGCGGCGCTGACAGGTTTTCAGATTAACGGACTGGCGGAATGGAATTTCAGCGACTCGGAGGTGGTGACCATCGTCTGGGTGATGGCGGGACTGCTGCTGGCGCTGCACCGCTTTAATATTGACGGAATTTTGAAGGACGAGCCAAAGAAACATGAAGCGGTTATTTGACATAATGGCATCCTGCGGGGCCCTGATCTTCCTGCTGCCCCTGATGGCCCTGGTGGCGCTGGCCATAATCATTGATTCCCGGGGCGGGGCGCTTTTCCTGCAGGAGCGGACGGGATTGAACGGAAAACCCTTCAAAATATTCAAGTTCCGGACCATGGTCCCCAATGTCGAAAACAAGGGGCCCCTGCTGGCCGTCCGTAACGATCTTCGGGTGACCAGGGTGGGGAAATTTTTAAGACGCTGGAGCCTGGACGAGCTCCCCCAGCTGTTCAACATCATCAAGGGGGACATGAGTTTGATCGGACCCCGGCCCGAGATCCCGGCACTGGAGGCGGAATGGTCGCTCTGGCAACGCAAGGTGCTTCAGGTCCGCCCCGGCCTGTCCGGTTTTGCCCAGATTATGGGCCGCGACGACCTGCCGATAGACACCAAGCTGAGGTTGGACAGTTATTATATCCGCCATATGAGTTTTTGTTTTGATCTTTGGATAATCTGGAGAACCTTAGTGATAGTATTAACCGGAAGGGGAGCATTTTAATGAATCTGCTGGAAAGAAAATTATGGCGACTGGTGCTGATAGATGCGTTGCTCTTGACACTATCCCTGTGGGGGGCCTTTGCCCTGCGCTTTGAAGGGAACATTCCGGACATCTTTAAGTCCAATTTAATTTTGATAGCCGCTTGCGTCACCCTGGTCAGGATGGCCATCTTCTGGTATCTGGGGGTCTACAAGGGGGTGTGGCGCTACACCGGGATGACCGACTTGCTGACCATCCTCAAAGCCATCTCGCTGGGTTCGATCATCATTTTAGCCGTCACCTGGGCCGTAGTGCCCGGCCTGGGCTACCCCCGCAGCGTGATCATCATAGAATGGCTGGGGGACGTGATGTTGATCGGGGGGATTAGAATGGTATTCAGGCTGTGGTCCCAAGGACGGCTGAAAGCCGCGGCCAAAGACAAGGCCTGCAGCCGGGTGCTGATCGTGGGGGCCGGGGACGCCGGCGAGATGGTGGCCCGGCAAATGCTGGCCCACCCGGAATACGGCTATCAGCCGGTGGGGTTCGTGGACGACGATCCCCTAAAGCAGGGCAAAAAGATCCATGGCATAACCATCGGCGGGGGGCGGAAAGACATCTACAAACTGGTGGAGCAGAAGGAGGCCGACGCCATAGTGATCGCCATCCCCTCGGCCCCGGGGCCGGTGGTCAAGGAAGTGGTGGAGCAGTGCCAAAAGGCCAAGCTTAAATTCAAGATAATCCCGGGCATCAAGGAGATCATCTCGGGCGAGGTCGGCATCAACCAGATAAGGGACATCGAGCTAGAGGATCTTTTGCGCCGGCCGGCCATCAACGTCAACCTGGAGGAGATAGCCGGGTATCTGTCCGGCAAGAGCGTCTTAGTAAGCGGGGCCGGCGGCTCCATCGGCTCCGAGCTCTGCCGCCAAATCGCCTCCTTTAAACCGGGCAGACTGCTATTGGCCGGCAAGGGCGAGAACAGTCTCTATCACATCGCCTTTGAGCTGGCCCAGAGATCGAAGACAGTGAAACTGGAGACCCTGATCTGCGACGTGGGCGATGCCCCAAGGGTGAACTGCATCTTCAGCCAATATAAGCCGGAGGTGGTCTTTCACGCCGCCGCCCACAAGCACGTTCCGATGATGGAGCAGAATCCTGGCGAGGCCGTCAAGAACAATATCTTCGGCACCAAGACCCTGGCCGAGGCGGCTCTGGCCCACGGGGCCGAGCGGTTCGTGCTGGTCTCCACCGACAAGGCGGTCAACCCCACCAGCGTGATGGGGGCCACCAAGAGGATCTCGGAAAAGGTGATCATGGGCTTCAACGGCCAGAAGAAGACCAAGTTTCTGGCGGTGCGCTTCGGCAACGTGCTGGGCTCAAGCGGCAGCGTGGTGCCCCTGTTCAAGAAGCAAATCGCGGCCGGGGGGCCGGTAACGGTCACCCATCCCGACATGAAGCGCTACTTCATGACCATCCCCGAGGCGGTGCAATTGGTGATCCAGGCCGGGGCCATGGGCCAGGGCGGGGAGGTGTTCGTGCTGGACATGGGCCAGCCGGTGAAGATCGTGGACCTGGCCCGCGACATGATTAAGCTCTCGGGGCTGGAGCCGGAGACAGACATCGGGATAGAGTTCACCGGGTTGCGCCAGGGGGAAAAATTGTACGAAGAACTGTTGACTGCCGAGGAGGGGATCAACACCACCAAACACGCCCAGATCTTCGTGGTCAAAGGCAAACATGCCAGACTGAAGGACCTGCCAAAACTTTTGCCCCAGTTGTATAAGGCCGCGGTGACGGGGCAAGAAGACAAGGTGGTGGCCGCCATCCAAAAAGTGATACCAACCTTCAGGAAAGACGCCTGACCTTCTGTCCGCGGACCACGCGAAAAATTCTCAAACGGGGCACAGGCCTTATTTTCACATGGAGCCACCAAGACTAAGGCACACCCAGCATTACCGTATTAACGGAAAATCAACATTTGTAAAGTGTAAGCCTGTTATCCGAAAGCGGAAGAATTGCTTTTCTTGGAAAATTAAATTATTTTGGGAATCAATACGGAGAAAAATTAAATGATCATCACCATTCTGGCAACGCTGTTCGTGCTGGGCGTTCTGGTCTTCGTTCACGAACTTGGCCATTACTGGGCGGCCCGGAAAGTCGGGATCAAGGTCCTGAAATTCTCGCTGGGGTTCGGCCCCAAACTCATAGGCTTCAAAAAGGGCGACACGGAATATCTGATCTCGGCCCTGCCACTGGGCGGTTATGTCAAGCTGGCCGGGGAGGACGCTTTCGAGGACAATTATCAGGTAAAGCCCGGCGACTATATGGCCGCCTCCTGGTGGGGCCGGGCCCTGATGTCCTTGGCCGGCCCGGGGGTCAACCTGATATTCGCGTTTCTGCTGTTCATCCTGATCGGTTTCGCCGGGATCCGCGTACCGGACTTTGCTCCGGTGGTTTCCAAAGTTCAGGACGGCACGGCGGCCCAGCGGATGGGGATCCGGCCGGGCGATGTCATCGCCTCTATCCAGGGCCGGGAGATAAGCTCTTGGCACCAGATTCAGACCGTCACCGACAGCCTGGTAAAATCCAAATCCGCCGACAGCCTGATCGTGTCGGTGAACAGGGAAGGAAAGGTCAGCGTGCTCCGAGCCTCTTCTTCCCCCGGAAAACCGTGGCATTTGGGCCTGGAGCCCAGCGCCCAGCCCCAACTGGGCGAAGTTTCTTCGGGCGGGCCGGCCTATCAGGCCGGGCTTTCCCAGGGAGACCTGATATTGGCGCTCAACGGCCAGCCGGTCAAAAGCTGGGATGAGATGCGCTCCATCATCTACAAAAACGCCGACAAGGAAGTCGGCCTAAAAGTCCTGCGCCAGAGCGATACCTTGAACTTAAAAGTTGTTCCCCTGGAGCAGGATTTGCCCGGCTACGGCAAGGTAGGAATGATAGGCGTTGCGCCGGTGGAATTCGGCAGTTATAAGATCAGGTTAGGCCCGGGAGAAGCCGTGGCGGCGGGCTTTTTGAATACCGTCAGCCTGGTGGGCCGCATCTATGGCTGGTTGGCCAAGATCGTAAGCAAGCCCCAAAATGCCAAGCAGCTGGGCGGCGTACTGATGATGGGTCAGATGGCCGGCCCGGCCGCCAAGAAAGGCTTTTCCGACCTGTTGTTCCTGATGGCAATGTTTTCCATCAGCCTGATGGTGGTCAATCTTCTTCCTTTGCCGGTGTTGGACGGCGGAGTGATTTTCTTCTGCCTGCTGGAGGGCTTGCGCAAAAAGCCTTTGTCTAACAAAGTGCAGATGGTGATCCAGCAGATCGGGTTCGGGGTGATCATCGCCCTTTTTTCATGGACCATATTCAACGACAGCATGAGGATATTCAACCGCCAGGCGGCGCTGAAGGGCCAGGGGCAGCAGATCGAACAGGAGAAGTGAAGCAATTAGCAGTGAACAATTAACAATTATAGAATTGAAGTCAAGAACAAGTTTCCCATTTATTTTGGCACTTCCCATTTGATTATTGACTTTTATGCGGCAAGCTTGTTATAATCAATTTTCTTTAGCCAAAATAAATATTTCACATATTTTACATTAGGGGAGGAACTTTTTTTGAAAACCTACACTGCCGAAAAGATCCACAACTTAGCGCTGGCCGGTCATGGCGGCTGCGGAAAAACAACTTTGGCCGAGGCTTTGATGCATCTGGCCCGGCCGGCCGAGCGGCTGGGGCGGGTGGACGACGGCAACACCATGTTCGATTTTGATCCCGATGAGGTGGCCCGCAAGATCTCCATCTCCTCCAGCCTGGCGGCCTGCGAATACGGGGACCACAAGATAAACATCATCGACACCCCGGGCTATGCCGACTTCGCCGGCGAGGTCAAGGCCGGCATCAGGGTGGCCGACTGCGCCGTGATCGTGGTCCAGGCGGTTTCGGGCATCGAAGTGGGCACCGACAAGACCTGGAAATACGCCGACGAGCTGAACCTGCCCCGGGCCCTGTTCATTACCCGGATCAAAAAGGAGCACTCCGACTTTTACCGAACACTGGAACAGGCCCAGGACATGTTCGGCAATCACCTGACCGCCCTGACCCTGCCCTTGGGCGAGCAGGTAAATCTCAAAGGAGTGATAGACCTGACCCGGATGAAGGCCTGCTCCGAGGAGAACGGCAAATACGCCGAGGCCGAGCTCCCGGCCGAGCTGGCTGACACGGCCAAGAAATTCCGGGAACGGCTGGTGGAAGCCGCGGCCGAGACCGACGACGCCCTGATGGAGAAATACCTGGGAGGCGAGGCCCTGACCGAGGCCGAGATAGCCAATGGTTTAAGGTCCGGCATCGCCAACCAGAAGATAGTGCCGGTGTTCGCCGGCGACGGTTATTTTGAAATAGGCATCAAATCATTTGCCTCCATAGTCAATGCTTCCTTCCCGACGGCCGCTAACCTTCAAACGGTCAGCGCGGTCAAGGCCAGCAGCGACGAGGAGGTCACGGTCAAGTGCGACCCGGCCGGGCAGCCGTTGGCCTTCATATTCAAGACCTCCATCGAGCCCCATGCCGGTAACCTGAATTTCTTCCGGGTCTATTCCGGGTCGGTGGAAACCGGCATCGAGCTTTACAACTGCTCCCGGGGCAAGGCCGAGAAATTCGGCCAATTATTCTATCCCCTGGGCAAGGAGCGGAGCGAAGCCTCAAAGATCGTCACCGGCGACATCGGGATCGCGGTCAAATTAAAAGATTCCGGCACCGGAGACACCATCGGCCAGAAAGCACATCCCTACTTGCTGCCGGCCATCATCCAGCCCAAGGCCTCCATCTCCATCGCGGTGGAGCCAAAATCCAAGGACGACGAAGGCAAGCTGACCACCGGCCTTTCCAAGATCCGGGACGAGGATCCCACCTTCGGCTACGGCTACGTGCCGGAGATCCGCCAGACCCTGATCTACGGCCTGGGCGAGCTTCACCTGGACCTGATGGTGGGCCGCCTGAAGCGGAAGTATAATGTGGAGGTCACCCTGTTCAAGCCCCGCATTCCCTACCGCGAGACCATCACCAAGAAGGTGGAGCATTCCGAATACAAGCATAAAAAGCAGACCGGCGGTCACGGCCAGTACGGTCACGTGGTGCTACGGTTGGAGCCGCTGCCCCGGGGCTCGGGATTTGAGTTTGAGGACGCCATCGTGGGCGGGGTCATCCCCAATAACTTCATTCCCTCGGTGGAAAAGGGGGTGCGGGCGGCCATGAACGAGGGGGCGGTGGCCGGTTATCATATAGTGGATGTCAAGGCCACCCTGCATTTCGGCTCCTACCATCCGGTGGATTCGGCCGGCACCAGTTTTGAGATTGCGGCGGTCCATGCCCTTAAGAAAGGCGTGCTGGACGCCAGCCCGGTGCTGTTGGAACCGGTGATGAAAATAGAAGTGATGGCTCCCGAAGAGTTCGCCGGCCAGGTGATGGGCGACCTCAACTCCCGGCGGGGCCGGATCCAGGGGATGGAATCGGCCAAGGGGATGCAGGTGGTCAAGGCCACCGTGCCCCAGGGCGAGATGTACAAGTATTCCATCGCGCTGCGCTCCATGACCCAGGGTCGGGGCAGCTTTGAGATGGAGTTCTCGCATTACGAGGACGTGCCTTTCGAAACCACCCAGAAGATCATAGCCGAGGCCCAGAAGGAAAAAGGGGAGAAGAAATAACCCACCCTCTTAACCACAAAGGCACCAAGACAAAAAGAGCTTATCCTCAAATAACAATTTGGGCATAAACGGCTGCAAAACCGCCATACTGCGTCACGCTCATTCACCGTATCGCTGTGGATACGCTTCACTCGCGTTCCTGGTCTGGCATGGTTCGACAGGCTCACCACATGCCTGATGCCGTCGCCCAAAGCCGTCATTATGCAAGCAGGCTATGGCGTCGGGCGAAGCTTCGGCACTCAAGGAAGCCAAATATTGGAGCGTAAGCGGATGGCGCTTTCAGCCAACCTGCCTGCGGGCTATAGCCTGCCTTCGCCGAGTGCCTCCGCTAAGGCCTTCGCTGAAGCTACGGCCTTCAAGGGTAGACAAGCATGCAGCGTAAGCGAAAGCTACGGCACTTGAAGAAGGCAAGCATGGTAGCGACAGCGGAAGCGGATGTTCGGCTCCAGGCAGGCCCTTCGGCGGGCGTAGGCCTGTCCGCCGACTTGCTTGCCCCGCCCCGCCCCGCCAAAGGCGAGGCTCTGGCTTGCAGCGGGGCCATGGGTTGTGGCGGTGGTCCGCCATAGTAGCAACGAAGGAGGAAGCGTGAACGAAGGAGAAAGGCTGATCCGCCGTGCTTGCGCCCCGCCGTTGGCGGGGCGCAAGCACGCCATGCCCCGCCTAAAGGCGAGGCTCCCCCGCCTTACTTCGGGGTAAACGCTATTGCGGGGCCGTGGGCAGGCGTGGAGGAGAAGAAGACGTACAGGTTAACGTAAGCGAATTAACAGGATTTTTTCTTGGGAGCGAATCACGGAATAACGGAATATCAGGAAACACGGGAATTAAATCTTGGGCAATATATTCACAGGGTTTCCAGTCACATATTCTTAGCACAGCACAGGAGGTCTACTTAAGGAATGAAACACAAAATTCTTTTGGCTGTGGCCCTGCCCCTGCTTTTAGCAGGATGTTTCGGCAACAAGCAGGAAGTTCAAAAGCCTTTGGGCGAACCGGTGGCCGAGGCTCCGGCCAAGACCCCCTTCCCGGAACAACCGCCCGTTCCCGCCCCGGCCCCGCAGGATAACTCGGGCATGACAGTGCTTTCCGGCAGCAAGGGCCCAGTGCAGCAGGTCTACGGATGGAGGGTGCAGTTGTTCGTCTCCGGCTCCATCGAGAATGCCCGCCGGGTGGCCGAGGAAGCCCGCTGGAAATTCGAGGACCAGCAGATTTACATCTCCGAATCCCTGCCTTATTACAAGGTCCAGGCCGGCAACTGCCTGACCCGCCAGGATGCCGACAATCTTAAAACCCGGGCCAAAGTCCTGGGCTATCAGGGATCGTTTGTGGTGGAGATGGATCTTACCCGCTGATGCCGGGCAAGCTAAAGAATGAAAAACACCCGGACCGGCTCCCGAAGGAATTGAAAGTCCAGAATTAAAAAACATTTTCGATTCAAACTGGACCTTTAGAAATCAAATCCACTCAATGGAGGGATTATGCCCAAACTCACCAACTACATGGAACGGATAGTCAAGGATGAGCTTTCCCGGGTGATGCTGTCCCGGCCCGGGATCTGTTGCTGCCGGGTCTGCCAGCTGGACGTGACGGCCCTGGCCCTGAATCAGCTCCCGTCGCAATACGTGGTCAGCGAGGGAGGCCACATCCACACCATGGTCAACATGGCCCACGACCAGTTGAAAACCCAGGTGCTGGTGGCCATCGTCAACGCCATCAATTCGGTCAGCACCCATCCCCGGCACAAGCAGAAAAGAGGGCTTAACATCCTCACCCGGCGCTGAGTCCATGCCAATCGATCAGAATTGGGTTCAGTCCCAAAAGTGACGATTCTTTCTTAAAACTGTTGACAAACCGTGAAAATTAAAGTATTATGTTTTTCGGATGGTGTTCCCGCCGGGCGCCGATCTGCCGGGGGCCTTCGAAAGCAAGGACAAAAATATTTACGGAAGAGGCTCATGACTTATTTCAAAAGCTACATCAAGAATAAGATCGTGCCCCAAAAGTGCTGGGACGATATCTTTGAACTGCTGGCCAGCGTCAACAGCCCGGAGGTGGAGGACTGGCTGGAGGAGCGGGGGCAAAGCGGCTTTACCATCGAGGAGTTCATTTATTTCCTGAATTCACTGGACGAGGACGAGATACGGGACTGGCTGTGGGAACACCGGGAGGATTTCTCGGCGGTGCTCTCCCGGCCCTCTTTCAATTTTGACGACAGCCGGATGGTGGGCTCCAACAACCGCTGGTGCAACGTGCTGTTTCTGTCGGCCAACAAAAGATCAGATATAAAGGAGTAAATTTATGAAGAAGACCATCCTGTTACTGGCGGTATTCTCCGCAGCTGCGGCGGTGGCCCCGGCCCAGGATTGCGGCTTCTCGTTTTTGCGCCTGCCCTTAAAAGCCAAGGCCGTGGCCATGGGCGAGGCCCTGGCCGGCGCCTCCGACGACCCGGCCGGCCTGCCCTATAACCCAGCCGGACTGTCGCTGATAAAATCCCGGCAGGGCTCGGCCGGCTACACCAATTATGCCGCCGATATCCAGGCCGGCAGTTTAAACTATGTCCAGCCCTGGGATCAATGGGGAACCTACAGCGCCGGGATCTCCTACCTCAACAGCGGCTCCATCAAAGAGACCACCATGGACATGCCCACCGGCACCGGAAACACCTTCAGCTACAATACCCTGGCCCTGTCGCTGGGATACGGTCGGGTCATCAGTTCCCAGCTTTTTGCCGGGGCCGCGCTGAAAGGGATTTACGACAAGGTGCAGGAATATTCGGCCGCCGCGGTGGCGGTGGATCTGGGCGTTCTATATGAAATTGACATGGAACAGGCGGCTAAAATTCTATTAAAAGCCAAGGGCCGCCACAATTACGGCAGCAGCCTGACCGCCGGATTCTCGGCGCTGAACCTGGGAGTGGCCGCCAAGGCCTTCGTCAACGAAAAGGAGAAACTGCCCCTGACCTTCCGGGGCGGACTGGCCTACCGTCCGGTCCTGAACCGCCTGACCGTGGCCCTGGCACTCTCCAAGGCCATAGATGCCGGGGTCAAGGGCCAGCTGGGTCTGGAATATTTTGTGAAGGATGCGTTGGCCCTGCGGCTGGGATACAACGGCACCATGGGAGGCATCAAGACCGGCTCCGATCTGGACGACTTTACCGGGCTGGCCTGCGGACTGGGGATCTGCATCAAAAAATACCGGTTAGATGTGGCTTACGCCCCGATGGGCGGGCTGGGTAATCCCTTGCGGGCAGATATCTCAGTTGAGTTTTAAATCCAAGGATTATTTAATGGGCGGACTGAAACCGCCCATTTTTTGATTAACAGAATCCGGAACTTCACGCATGAATAATTCCGATCATATTGAGATAATCAACGACCAGCCGGAATACAGCGGAACCGGGGTTTACGCCTGGAACCTCTACCGGAACATCAAAGACCTGGTGCCGGTGAAAATGGCGGATTGGAATCCTCCCTGGAAATAAAGGGTAAAGGACCCAAACCGTTCTTTTGGTGGCGGTGCAGCCGGGCTTATCGGCATCAGGAGAACGTCCACCTGGTCAGCCAGAATCTCTCGTTCCTCAAAGCAGGCAACAAAAGGATCGTCACCTGCCTGGATCTGATACCGCTTTTCATGCCGTCATCCCTGTTGGAGAAATGCTGGAGAGGTTTTCTTTACTCGGGGATAAAGAAGGCCGACCACGTTATTTCCATCTCCCAAGCCACCAAAAAGGACCTGGTGAGGATCTACAAACTGGATCCCCGGAGGGTCACTCCGGTATTGCTGGGCGTCACCCCGGAATTCAAGCCATACAACAAGCGGGCCAGCCGGGAGCTGCTGGGGCTGCCCCGGGAGGAGAAGATAATTTTACAGGTGGGAACCGCCGCCCCCCGGAAAAATTTCATCACCACGCTGAAGGCCTTTGACCGCATAGCCCGGGGAAATGGCAACATCAGGCTGGTAAAAGTCAATCCGGCAGGGATAAAGGACAAGGAATTCATTGCCCGGTCTGGCCTGTCATCAAAGGTCCTGGTCAGGGAATCGGCGGCCAAGGAGCATATGCCGCATTACTACGCGGCCGCTGATGTCTTCGTTTTCCCCTCGCTCTACGAAGGTTTCGGCTTGCCGGTGCTGGAGGCCATGGCCTGCGGCTGCCCGGTCATTGCTTCCAACAATTCCTCAATTCCCGAAGTGGTGGGGGAGGCGGGGATAATGATAGATCCCCTCAATGAAGTCTTGTGGAAGGAAATGATCCTTTCGGTATTATCGGACCAGGGTTTATCCCAGAAACTATCCGCCGAAGGCTTGGAGCGGGCCAGGCTTTTTACCTGGCAGAAGACTGCCGGGGAAACGCTGCAGGTCTATCAAAAAATATTTAAAAATAGTTCTTGACAAAAGGCTTTTATCGGTGTATAATGTGCTACAAAGGATAATGGTAATCATAAAAAAGGAGCCGGTCATGAAAAAGTTATCTTTTCCTCTGGCAGTTTTGGCTTGTTTAAGTATCTCCACGGCAGTTTCCTTTGCCGGAACCTGGGTGGAATCTTCGCAGGCCGATTTTGCTGATGGCGATTTCAACGCCAACGTTTTCACCTCCAAGGAAGGCAGCGACAGCGGTTGCGTTAAATCTGCGCCGGGAGCGTTCTATGACCTGAACAAGGATGGCCGGCCGGACATTATCATATGTAATTTGGAAGGCTCATACACATACATCTATTGGGGAAAGCACGATTGGACATATTCTGCAGACAGTTCACAATCCCTGCCTTCCAGCGGATCAACCGGTAACTCGGTAGATGATATTGATAAGGACGGTAATTTGGACATTCTCATCAGTAATTATTATGGGAATGCTGTGATTTATTGGGGCAGTAAAGCCGGATATTCTGCAGATAATTCTACAACTTTAACTGCATATGCCGGCCACGGCAATAGTATTGTTGACCTTAACCATGACGGTGCCTTGGATATCCTTGTATCTCGCATGAATGGAACAGAGATATATATTTTTTGGGGAAATAAAAAGGATAGAAGGAGCTTTATCCGAACAACTCTTAGCGGATTTAGTTCTTCCGATGTTGCCGTGTCCGATCTTAACAAAGACGGCGTATTGGACATTGTGGTCCCCAACAAACAGGGAAATTATCCTCCGGCCGGCGGATTCACTTTCAGCATCCCTTCGTACATCTACTATGGGCAAAAAAGCCAGGACTCGGTGTTTTACAACGACAACGCCAAGGATTCCTTGGAAACCTATGGAGCTTACTGCGTCTCAATCGGTGATGTGGATAAGGACGGCTGGCTGGACATAGTGTTCAGCAATCACCGTAACGATGCGACGTATAATGTTAATTCCTATATTTATTGGGGCAGCGCCACAGGTTTCAAAACAAAACCACGCCAAGAACTTGAAACGCATTCTGCCATTGGAAACACAATCGTCGATCTGGATCGTGATGGCAATAACGATATTATTTTTGCCAATTGGTATAATGATCTATCCTATAAAATAAATTCTTTCGTGTACTGGGGGCCAGACTTTAGTGCCAGAACAGAATTGCCGACCAACGGTGCGCATGGCGCATTGGTAGGCAAGTTATCAAATAACAGCATCAATGATGTTCTCATAACCAATAGTTACGGGGGGTGGAGCTATATCTTTCACGGGGTCTCAAAAACGGGATACATTAGTTATGATTCTCTCCCGTCATCTTACGGTCACATTTCCACCAAAGATAATGGGAACATCCATAATCGGGGCAAAACCGAGACATATAATTCTTCTGTTTTCGGCAACGGCACCGATACTTACTCCTGGGGTACTTGCTCCTGGAACGCCACCCTGCCAGTCGGGACTTCCTTGCAGGTTCAATTAAGATCGGGCAACACTGCCAATCCCGATGATGGAGCATGGAGCACCTGGTCGCCGGTGGTCAAATCGGGAGGCAAAGCCGGGCTGGCAAACTCCAAATATACGCAATATCAGGTGATATTCACTACCAATGATTATTTTGGAACCCCGACCGTAGACGGTTTCTCACTGGACTATCAGATAATCACCGGGATTGCCGGCGGGGCGGGGGAGGAATCGGGACGGAAATATTTCAAGATTAGTAATCTGCCGAAATTGGGGGGAGCGGATATCGTCTATCAACTCAGTGTCCCAGAAAGAGTAAGGATTAATATTTATAACATTGAAGGACGCTTGGTGGCGAACCTAGCGAATACTGTGCAATCTTCCGGGCAACATCAGCTTAAGTGGGAGGCAAAGAACGCATCAGGTTCCATGGTTTCATCGGGTATCTATATCTGCCGGGCCGAGATCGGCAGGGATATTTATTTTGGCAAGATAGTGCTGGTAAAATAGTCAATTTCTGATAATCCCCAAAAATGGCATGTCTTTAAGACATGCCATTTTTTATTGACCTGGTTTCAGTAATTGTGGTATAGTTACAATATATTTTATCGAATAACCAGCCATAATAAATTCAGGCTTTCCGTTAAAATGAAAGACAGCAGTTACTACAAACAACGGGTGGAGGCGGAAGTCCAAAAAAGGACTTACCGCTCTTCCAAATATTCCGACTGGCATCAGGAGATATTAAGTTATGTCCGGGGGGTAGTGCTGGACCTGGGCGCCGGCGACGGGGCTTTCACCGTCCCGCTGACCCGGCAGGGTCTCAGAGTAGTAGCCTGCGACCTTTCCCGCACCCGCCTGCAAAATCTAAAGGCTTGCACTTCCGAATTAGTAGAGTTGAATGCAATGGCAATACCATTCAAGCCATCTGTCTTTGATACTATTTTATTTATAGAAGTTCTAGAGCATCTGCCTGACAGGTCCGCTCAGCAAAGACTTTTGACGGAACTGGGGCGGGTCCTAAAGCCCGGCGGCGTAGTAGTTTTGACCACCCCCAACCGCCCGGTTTACCGGATCATGACCATGTTATGGAAATGGCTGGGAAGCCAGGAACCGGATCCCACCCATTATGCCGAACTAAGCTGGCCGGAATTGGAAGAACTCTGCCGGGAGAAGTTTGACATAGCCTATGTCCGGGGCAAAGCCGGCTTGATCCCGCTCTGCTTGGTGCAGAGATTGCTTTCAAAAAAATTATATCTATGTTACGACATCATGGTGGCGCTTAAACATAAGGGAAAGGCATAATGAAGCGTTTTATATCCGGTCCGGTCTTCAAAAAAACTGTCGCCACGGTTGTGATCCTTGTCATCGCCTTTTTCATGGGAAACCAGTTATACCGAAGCTGGCAGGATATTCCTTTTTCCAGCCTTCATATTAATTATCTCTGGCTGTTGGCTTCTTATCTGGGTTTGTTTGCCTCTTTCGGCTGCTCCATCAAAGCCTGGCAGATTATTTTGGACGGGCTGGGATCCCGAATGAATTTTACCCGGTCATGGTGGGTGATCACCGCTTCCCTCCTGGCCAAATACATCCCCGGGCACGTCTGGGCGGTGGGCGGCCGGATACTCCTGTGCAAAGCGGAGGGCGTCTCCGAAAAGATAAGCGGCACGGCCATGATCATAGAAATGATGGGGCTTCTGCTGGGCTCGCTTTTGGCGGGCATAGCCTGCATTCCATTTCTGCTGGCCCAGGGCGTACCTTCCTGGATCTGGCTGATGACCCTGCCGGCTGCGATACTGCTGTTGCTATTATTCTCCCCTTTGCTCATCATCATTTTACGCTGGATAGCCAGAGTATTATTAAAACGGGAGGTGGCTCTGACCGCTAATCCCGCCAGGTTTGGGGCGGCGGCGGCCTTATACTTTGCTTCCGCCCTGATTCAGGGTGCGGCATTTTTCCTTTTGATCAGGACGATATATCCCATAAGCCCGACCTATCTGCCGGGAGCAATAGGCTTATATAACGGAGCCTGGGCAGTAGGTTTTTTAAGCTTGATTACCCCAGGTGGTTTGGGGGTGCGGGAAGGGGCCATGGCTTTTTTGCTTAAATACTATATTCCGGTGCCGCTGGCGGTAATTATTTCGATCATGGGCCGGTTGTGGATTACGATATTCGAGGTAATGGTCGCTTTGATAGGGTTGAGATTCAGGAAACAATAAATATGCATGGAATATGAAAAAAAATCGAAATCCCAAACCAAACCCGGTCCAGCAGATACCAGAACTACCCGGCAGGGACTACCTCAATAATCCCTGGCTGGCCTCGGGTTTTCTGTTCGCCTTAGCCCTAGTGATGTTTAACCGGGCGTTGTTGTCCAAGTTCATGATCTTTGGCACAGATTTTGTCACCGGGGCCTACATGAGCCGGGCCTTTGCCGCCGATGTCATTACCCGTCTGCACCAGATACCTATGTGGTATTCCAATGTTTACGGAGGTGTGCCTTACGTGGATGCGGTGGCCGGAGATTTATTTTATCCCACCTCGCTGCTTTTGCGGCTGTTTATGCCGGCCCATCAATTCACCGCCTGGAATTATTTTCTTCACATCGCGCTGGCCGGAATAGGCGCCTATCTGTTCCTGCGGAACCTCAAATTCGGCGGAACCGCCTCGCTGCTGGCCGGAATAACCTATATGTTCACCGGCTCCACGGCCAGCCTGATGTACGCCGGCCATGACGCCAAAATCATGGTCGGGGCGCTGCTGCCCTGGCTGCTGCTTTTCATAGACAAGGCCGTGGCCGGCAAAAAGCTTTTATGGACTCTGTGCGCCGGCCTGGCAATCGGCCTGGCCCTGCTTACTCCGCATGTTCAGATGTCGTATTACCTGCTTTTGGCAGGATTCTTTTTTGCCCTGGCCCGGATGTATCAAAATTTCAAAGCAGATAAAAGCCGGCTCAATGTTATCAAAACATTGGGGCTGGGCTTGGCGATGCTGGCGGTCGGCTTTTCCCTTTACGCCGTTCAGGCCCTGCCCCTGCAGTCCTATCTAAAATTCTCTCCCCGGGGCCAGGACAAGGGCTACCAGTTTGCCACCTCGTATTCCATGCCGCCGGAGGAGATAGTCAACATAGTCTGGCCGGAGTTCTCCGGCCTGATCGACAAGGATTCCGGCGAACGTCCCACCCATTGGTACTGGGGCCGGCGCGACCTGAAACTGCACACCGAATATATCGGGGTGATCCCGGTTCTGCTGGCCCTGGTCGGATTGATTTACAGCAAACGGAAAAAACTGAAGCTGTTTTTCATATTTTTCGGGGCCTTTGCTCTGATCGTAGCCTTCGGCGGTTTCACCCCGCTGTATTACCTGGTCTATTATCTGATCCCCGGGATGTCCAAGTTCCGCAGCCCGGCCATGATCTTCAGCCTGTTTTCCTTCGCCGCTGCCGTATTGGCGGCCGCCGGAGTTCAAGCCCTGATGGACGGTCATTTTAATAAAAAACTTTTCAATGGATTGCTGATAGGCCTGGGCGCGGCGCTGGCGCTGGGGTTTGTTTTTACCGGAGCCAAGGACGGAATGACCTCAATGCTTTCCGGTTTTGCGGCTCAGGGCTGGGGCGCCCAGGCCTTGTGGAACAGCTACCCTGAGATGGCCAGGGGATTCTGGATAGCCTTTGTGATCCTGCTGCTGGGGGCTCTGCTGGTTTGGCTGCTGGCCAAACGCAGAATGCCCTTAATCTGGTGGGCGGCGATTGCCGGCCTGCTGATATTTGCCGAGTTGTGGCGGGTGGACGCCAAATTCATGAAGGTGGTATCCCCCGATGATTATTTTTCCAAGGACGAGGTGGTCCAGAAACTAGAACGCGACAAATCGCTTTACCGGGTGATGCCACTGCAGGTCCACCAGCAGGGGAATTATTTGACCCTGTTCGGTTTCCAGACAGTGGGGGGAGAGCATCCCAACCCCCTGCGGCGGTATAACGAATTCGTGGGGGTAAGCGCCCAAAGGCTGCTGCCCGATTTCCACAATGTCCTTGACTTCAACGGGCTGAATTTCATGTCCATCCTGGGTGCAAAATACCTGCTGATGCGGCAACCGTTGAACCATCCCGATTTCGCGCTTTACGATTCCTGTTACGGCGGCCAGGTCAGGATCTACCAGTATAAAAAAGCCCTGCCCCGGGCCTGGCTGGCAGGTAATTACGAAGTAATTGCCGAGGAAACGAAGATCCTGGAACGCATCAAACAGGCCGGCTTTGATCCCGCCCGGACGGTCATATTGGAAGAATCGCCGGAAGGAGTCGTTCCGGCCAACCAAGCGCAAGGAAGCGTTGTCATTGATGAATACCAGCCCAATCAAATAAAAATATCGGTCGAAGCCTTGGCCACGGCCATAATGGTATTCAGCGAAAACCATTACCCGGCCTGGCAGGCGTATCTCGACGGACAGCCCGCTAAAATCTATCGGGCGGATTACACTTTCCGGGCGGTGGTTGTTCCGGCGGGACGGCATAAAATAGAGTTTAAATATTATTCCAAAACATTCAACACGGGTCTGACCGTCAGCCTGATATCCGCGCTGTTGGTAATACTGGGAATAATCGGTTTGGGGATAAGGGAGATGGCCGTAGCGAAAAGATCTAAGACGGAAAAAACCGTATCATAGACCAGGGGTGCAAAAAGCCCCCGCCTGCGGCGGGGGGCTTTATTTATTAATTTAATTTTTACAATGAACTCATTCATATTTGCCCAAAATATTTTGTCATAGGTTTCAGAAAAAATAGCGGTTCTGAATTCATCCAACTGCCCACCATAAATATAAGTTCGTGAAAACCCGATAGAAAAATTCTATCGGTTTTTTGTTTTAGTAAAAAAAATATCCGATAAATGGCAGTTTTTGCCGGGCATTAAAATAAATGCGATTAAATTCGTTGCATAGCAATAAGTTACAATATAAAAAATCTATAAAAATCTATAAAAAATCTTTGCATTTTTACCATATATTGTGGTATAATTACCATTCTAATACACCCAATAGTGTTTAACATTAAAATTTAACAAAACGGACATTTTATGTATCTTAAGTCTTTTAAAGGCAGTGGATTCAGAAATTTACAGACTTTTGCCGTAGAGTTCTCGGAAAATAAAAATATATTTTACGGTTCAAACGGCGCTGGTAAAACCAACCTGCTGGAAGCAATCTATTATTTGTGCATCGGGCGCTCGATGCGGGAATCGGCTGAGGATGAAGATTTGATCCGCTTCTCCGACGACATGTTCCGGCTGGAAGGGCAGATGCAGACCCAAGAGGGCGAGTTGCTGGTGGAATCGGCTTTCAACAAGGTGGAAAAGCGCTGTAAGATCAACAATGAACTACAACTCAAGCTATCCGAGCTTATCGGCCGGCTGCCGGTGGTCAGCCTTTCGCCCGAGGACGATGAACTGTGCAAGGACGGCCCCGGGGTGCGCCGGCGCTTCATGGACCTGGCCATCTCCCAGCTGTCCCGCAATTATCTGGCCGATCTCCAGGAATACCGCCGGGTGCTGCACCAGCGCAACCGGCTACTGTTCGATATCCGCGAGGAACGGGGCCAGGTCGGTTCGCTGGATGCCTGGAACCAGCAATTAGTGGCCTGCGGTTCCAGAATAATCAACAAAAGGATTCAGGTGATAGACGACCTCAAAGAATCTGCCGGCAGCAGGTACCTGGGCATCGCCGGTGGTCGGGAAAGGCTGGGGTTGCGTTATCATCTTTCGTTCAAGACCGAGCCCGATGAGCCGGTGGAGCGGACCTTTGCCAAGGCGTTGATCGCCAACTACGAGTTTGAAAGGCGGCGGGGCATTACCATGTTCGGTCCCCACCGCGACGACCTGGAGATATCCATCGGCGGCAGCCGCATCCGCAGCTTCGGCTCCCAGGGGCAGCAGCGCACCGCCGCCATCAGCCTAAAGCTCGCCGAGGCCGAGATGCTGGCCCAGCAGCTCAAAGAAAAGCCAATCTTATTGCTGGACGAGATCTTTGCCGAGCTGGACCGGGAACGGGGCGGGCTTTTGGTGGACCAGCTGGATACGGGATATCAGGTTTTCATCGCCACCGCCAAGAACCAGGAGGTTCCCAAGCAGGAAGGCTTTAAAAAGTTCAGGTTTGAAGCCGGCCGGATAGTGGCGGAGTAATCTGAAAACACACCACCTACGCCTGCGCCTCGCCACGAAAAATACGAAACCCATTCAGAAACCTGGCAAAAGCTATTCCTGTCAGTCATTGTTTATTATCGATTTTATTTTATAACGGCGGTGTTTAATGGCCCATCCAAATAAACCGGAATCGGTAGGCCCCATCCTGGACCGGCTCTTGAAGAACCTGGAGATCGACAAAAAGGTGGGCGAGGGCCAGGCCCTGCTGATCTGGCCGGAGGCGGCCGGCCCCAAGATGGCGGCCAAGACCCGGCCGGAATCGGTCTTCCGGGGCCGGATGACGGTGCTGGCCCAGAACCCGGCCTGGGGCCAGGAATGCATGTTTATGAGAATCCAGATCAGGGACAAACTGAACAAGATGCTGGGGCGGGAGATCATCAAGGAGATCGTCTTCAAGGTGGGAGAGGTGGATAATTCTGGCAAACAATGACTGTTAGGGGCTGCAGATAGTATCCGGCATCCAGTAGTCAGTAGCTACTATTTGAGAGCAGGGTTTTTGTCCTGGGTTGGCGGTAAAATGGCTGATCAAGAAACTTATAAAAAGGAAATGACATAAAGAGGGGATATATGGCAGAGACTTACGGCAGCGAGAAAATCACGGTCCTGAAGGGCCTGGAGGCGGTGCGGCGGCGGCCGGCCATGTACATTGGGGATACCTCGACCCGGGGGCTGCATCACCTGGTCTGCGAGGTGGTGGACAACGCGATCGACGAGCATATGGCCGGAGCCTGCGACCATGTGACGGTGACGGTGCGCAAGGACGGTTCGGTGGTGGTGACCGACAACGGCCGCGGCATCCCGGTAGACCTGCATCCTACCGAGAAGAAGCCGGGGGTCGAGGTGGCCATGACCATGCTCCACGCCGGCGGCAAGTTTGACAACAAGGCCTACACCATCTCGGGCGGCCTGCACGGGGTGGGGGTCAGCGTGGTCAACGCGCTGTCCGAGTGGCTGGAGGTCGAGGTCCAGCGCGACGGCAAGGTGTACCAACAGCGCTACCAGCGGGGCATCACCCAATGTCCCCTGAAGACCATTGGCAAGACGGCCAAGACCGGGACCACAGTCAGCTTTCTGGCCGACAAACAGATATTCAAAACGTTCAGCTACTCCTTTGATATGCTATCGGGGCGGCTGCGCGAACTGGCCTTCCTCAACAAGGGCCTGGCCATCGACATTCTGGACGAGCGCTCCGGCAAGTCCCACAACTTCAAGTTCGACGGCGGCATCGTCTCCTTCGTAAAATATCTGGATGAAAATAAGACCCCCATTCACAAGCCGATCTACGTGTCCAAGGAAGGCGACGGCGTGCAGGTGGAGGTGGCCCTGCAATACAACGACAGCTACGACGACAATATTTATTCCTTCTGCAACAACATCAACACCATCGAGGGCGGCAGCCACCTGATCGGCTTCAAGTCGGCCCTGACCCGGGTGATCAACGACTACGTCAAGAAGAACAACCTGCTTAAAAAGGATGACTTCACCCTGTCCGGCGACGACGCCCGCGAAGGCCTGACCGCGGTGGTCTCGGTCAAGCTCAAGCAACCCCAGTTCGAAGGCCAAACGAAAACGAAGTTGGGAAACTCGGAAGTCAAGGGAATTGTTGAGTCCTTGGTGGGACAGGAGTTGGCGGCCTTCTTTGAAGAGAACTCCACCTTGGCCAACAAGATCTGCGAGAAGGGCATCCTCTCGGCCCGCTCCCGGGAGGCGGCTCGCAAGGCCCGCGACCTGGTGCGGCGCAAGAACGCCCTGGAGACCTCAGGGTTGCCCGGCAAGCTGGCCGACTGCTCGTTAGACGATCCCACCCTGTGCGAAATATATATCGTCGAGGGCGATTCGGCCGGGGGCTCGGCCAAGCAGGGCCGGGACCGGAAATTCCAGGCTATCCTCCCGCTCAAGGGCAAGATTCTCAACGTCGAGAAAACCCGGCTGGACAAGATGCTGGCCAACGACGAGATCCGGACCCTGATCACCGCCATGGGCACCGGGATCGGCCAGGAGGACTTTGACCCGGAAAAGGCCCGCTATCACAAGATCATCATCATGACCGACGCCGACGTGGACGGGGCCCACATCCGCACCCTGCTCCTCACCTTCTTCTACCGCCACATGCGGCCGCTGATAGAAAAGGGCTACGTCTACATCGCCCAGCCGCCGCTGTACCGGGTGGCCAAGGGCAAGGAGGAACACTACGTTTACAACGACGAGGAGTTGGAGAAGGCGGTCAGCCGGCTGGGCAAGGACCAGGCCAATGTCCAGCGCTACAAGGGCCTGGGCGAGATGAACCCCGAACAGCTGTGGAAGACCACCATGGATCCGGAGCGGCGGACCCTGCTTCAAGTTGCCAACGACGATGCGGCCCTGACCGACCATACCATCACCATGCTGATGGGCGACGCGGTGGAGCCCCGGCGGTTGTTCATCGAGCAGAACGCCAAGTACGTCAAGAATCTTGATGTTTAAAGTTAAAAAGAGATTTATTTGCTTTTAGTTAAACAACATAAAGATATGAATGAGTATTATGAATAGGGCGTCAACCATACATTTTAATTATTTGCAACAGGAATTAATGCCTAGTAATACTGTTGTGGAAAGTCCACAGTATTTGGAGGAGCAAATAATAACTTACATTGGGAATAAACGTTCATTGCTTACGTTAATTGATAAAGCGGTAAATATTGTAAAAGGTAAGTTAGGTTGTAATAAAATTAGTGCTTTGGATCTGTTCTCTGGTTCTGGCATTGTTGCTCGTAACCTAAAGAAACATACTCATACATTATATGTTAACGATATCGAATACTATAGTCAGATATTGAACAAGTGTTATTTGACCAACAAAAGTTTTGTAAATATAAAAGAAATAGAAGAAAAGTTGTTGTATATAACAGATAAAATAAGAAAGGTTTGGGAACCGGGTTTTATTACAGATTTATATGCGCCTAAAGACGAAACTATAATATCAAATGAAGATCGTGTTTTCTATACAAAAAGGAATGCAATTTATATTGATACCGCCAGGCAACTGATTGCAGAGTTACCAGAGAAGGAACAACATTTCTTTCTTGCACCGTTATTGGTAGAAGCTTCTATACACGCAAATACGTCTGGTGTTTTTAAAGGATTTTATAAAAATGCTAATGGTATTGGCCAATATGGTGGACATAAGAAAGATGCATTAAAAAGGATATTAAATGATATTAACATTAATACCCCAATATTCTCTTTTAATGAAAATAAATATTATATATACCGTAGTGATGCAAATGATTTGGTTCGTAAAATACCACACGTTGATTTAGCTTATTTTGACCCACCTTACAATCAGCATCCTTACGGCTCTAATTATTTTATGTTAAATTTGATAGCAAGATATGAAAAACCTGATAACATAAGCAAAGTATCAGGTATACCAACTGATTGGAATAGATCAAAATATAATGCTAAAAAAGTGGCCTGTGCAACATTGTTTGATGCTCTTGAAAATTGTAATGCTAAGTATATTTTACTATCATATAATTCAGAGGGTTTTGTACCGCATTGTGATCTTTTAAAAGAAATAAAAAAAATAGGCAATGTAGAAGTGCTGGAAACGCCTTATAATACTTACCGTGGCAGTAGAAATTTATGGCGTAGACCAATACACGTAACAGAATACCTTTATTTACTGGAGAAAAACAATGTCTAATAAAAAAGAGTTAAGGCAACAACGTAATGGAACAGTAATTAATCTGACATCAAAAGGTCAAGAAAAAATGGTTTTAAAGGCATTAGACGTTGTCGTAAAACGTTTGCAAAAGCGTTTCAAAAATATACAGTTAGTGCATGAGCCATTATGGTTATTAAAGGATATAATAAATAGGCTTAAAGTACAATATCCAGATGTTGATTTTAAATGTTACCATGAAAAATCTTCCATGAAGCCAGACGGAGGTATATTATCAATAGTTAGTAAAAGTGGTTATCAATATCCAATTTTAATAATTGAAAAGAAAAACCAGGGGACAAATGATTTAAGAGCCAGTGAGGGGAAAAAGCGCCAAGCTCAAGGTAACGCTATTGAAAGATTAGGGAAAAATGTTATCGGTTTTCGCGTTGCTATGATGCAAGAGGCCATATTCCCATTTGTATGTTTTGGTGATGGTTGTGATTTCTGTAATGGCTCTAGTATATTAGATAGAGTGGTGACTATTGCAATGTTCGGGCAATTGAACAAAGAATATTTGCATAATATTGGACCCAGCGGTGTTTTTAACAGAGGGACTTTTTATTTTAGAGATAGAGTATGGAAAAAACCAGAAATAGAAGAAATAGCATATTCGATTGCAGAGAAAAGTGTGTATTATTATTTTTCAAAATATAGCGATAAAGAGTTTGGGTCTTCTCCAATGAGTGTGGGTGATTTTAGGTGATTTTGGGCTACTTACAGGGGAGGAAGCGTGCAGGTCAGTACCTTCAACCGTAAGTATTCCTCGTCTCTCAAACCATACGCCCTGCGCTGAATAACCCTGAT
>JACQXR010000119.1 GCA_016208585.1 candidate division TA06 bacterium
GAAAAAGCTCAAACGGATTGATCTTGATTCCGGCACCAGCCTGCTTACGGAAATATCAAAAAAGCAAAATATGATTTTCAAAGCATTCCAGATACGGTTACCATCGTTGACATAGTTATAATTTTCACGGGATTTTAGGTTGAAAGACAAGGTAGGTTTAACGCTTGAAGGCAAGCCACAGATTGTCTCCGTTATCGGCGAAGCCGGCTTAGGCAAGACCAGGCTGGTTGACGAATTAAGATCATATCTTTTCGGTTCCCATCGCGACCGGGCCCTCTGGCTTGAGGGCCGGGCATTATCCCATGGTCAAACCCTGTCGTACTGGCTGTTCCTGGAGATATTAAAGACAATCTATGGAATAAGAGAGCAAGACAAAGAACAAGACATAAGCCAAAAGGTAATTGACAGGACTAAGAAGATATTTCCCGAAAGATACAACCAGATTGCGCCTTATATTTTGACCCTGTTCTCCATCCCGGTAACGGGCGAGTTGGAGGAGAAAGTAAAATACCTTGACCCCCAAAACCTGCAGATCCAGATATTCGTCAGCGTGCGAGACCTTTTGGTTGAACTGGCCAAAAGAAAGCCATTAGTAATCTTCTTTGAGGATTTACACTGGGCCGACCCGACCTCAATAGAGCTGTTACAGTTCTTAATGAACACCTTTTACGGGCCAGTGATGCTGGTCTTTGCCTTCAGGCCCGAGAAGGAAAGCGGAGCCTGGAAGATAAAAGAATTGGCCGTAAAACAGCATAAAGAGAAATATGCCGAGGTCGCCTTGGAAAGGTTATCGGACACCGACAGCGCCCGGTTAGTTGACAACCTGCTTAAAATCTCCGGACTGACGGAACAGGGGAAAGGTTTGATATTATCCAAAGCCGAGGGCAATCCCTTTTATCTTGAGGAGATTCTTCGGTCTATGATAGATAACGGTGTTTTAGTTTTTGAGTCTAATATCCCCGGCCTTGCTTCGCAAAGCGGGGCAGGCTGGCATCTGACATCCGACATCTCTACCCTGGAGATACCCGATACCATTCAGGGCGTGATCGCTTCACGGATAGACCGATTGGAAGATGATGTGAAGAGGGTGTTGCAGATGGCCGCGGTGATCGGCAAGAGTTTCTTTAAGACGATTTTGGAATATGTGACTGAAGCCGAGAAGAGGTTGGATGAGCATTTGGGCAAACTTGAGGAGCGGGAGCTCGTATTAAAACTAACAACTGAATTAGAATACGCCTTCAAGCATCCGTTAACCCAGGAAGTGGCTTATAACAGTCTGCTGAAGAAGAAGCGGAAAGAGTTCCACTTGAAGGTGGCCCAGGCCATAGAGAGCATTTATAAAGATAAACTGGAGGAGTTCACCGAGCTTTTGGCCCATAATTATTCCAACAGCGATAATCTGGAGAAAGCGGTGGAATGGCTGACTAAGGCAGGAGAAAAAGCAAGAGAAAAATACGCCAATCAACAGGCATTTCAGTATTATTGCGAGGCATTGCAAACATTGGAAAAGATTCCGTGTGCTGAAAAAGACCTGCCACAAAAACTTAAAAAACAGCTGGAGGTTTTAGAAAAGAAAGATGATATTATTAGATTTGAACTCGGCGGATATGAAAAACATATTACGACAGCAAAGGAATTTGCATCTCTATCAGAACTTGCGAGTTCTATTGGAGATAAAGAAATGGAATATAAAGCTATAGTGCTGGCTGCCGAGAATTACTCGGGATTAATCGGATATAAAAACGAAGTAATAAATTATAGAAACAAATCGTATGAGCTTGCAAAGACTATCGGCAAAAAGGAGCTTATCGCAGACAGACTATCTCATCTTGGCGGCATTTATGCAGTAGAAGGGGATTTTAAAACTGCAAAAACTTACCTTGCCCAAGCCCTAAAATTAGTGGAGGAGTGCGAAGATAGTAACGAAAAGGCAGATACAATTAGGGGAACTGGAAGTATATACTTATGCATAATAGAGGATTATATGAGAGCAAAATCCCTATTCGAAAAGGCGATGATTATAGCTGTTAAACTTAAAGATGAGGAATTTGAGGCCGAATGCCTACGAAGAATAGGTGAGACTGAACTTGCGCTTGGTAATTTTGATGAGTCTCTGATAATAATACAGAGGGGCCTTATTTTAGCAGAGAGAATGCGACATTTAAGATTAATTGAGTCTTGCCACTATTCTTTAAGAAATTTCTATGAAGCTATTGGAAATGTCGATGAAGTGCTAAAACATGCAAAGATTTGTCTTGATTTACTTGACCAAATAGGAAGATTAAGCACCAAACCTATGGTGCTTCAATATACTGGACTGGTATATATCTGGAAGGGTGAATATCTAATCGCGATTGAACATCTAAAAGACGCTATAAAAGTTACAGAAGAAATTGGTGGAAAGGGTCCGAAAATGGAGGCAATGTATCTTATAGGAGATATTTACAGGGAAATTGGGTACTATGAAGCAGCAATAAAATGTCATCAGGACCTTCTCGGGTATGTAAAAAGTTCGCAATATGATGAAGGAGTATCATGGGCAACTGGAGCAATTGGCTTAGACTACCTCTGCTTGAACAGGATTGCAGATGCCTTTACACTATTAAATGATGTAATAAAAACATTCCCCAAAAATGAGTATCCGCAAGAGATGGCGACCTATTTATTCGGGTTGGGACAATATTATAAAACGATAAACAAACCTGAAGAGGCAATAAACTATTATTGTAAATCAATTTTATTGGTTGAAAAACAACAAGACAAAATTGCTAAAGGGATTTATAACGTTCAACTAGCAAAGGTTTATTTCGAAACAAGTAAAGTAGAAGTGGCACAAAAAATATTAAATGAATCTGTATTTTTTGCTTACATTTCACAGTGTCCCGAACTACACTATCAGGCCTGCCATCTCCAAGGAAAGATTTTTGAAAAACAAGGGAAAACGCAAGAGGCATTGGGACAATACCGAAAGGCAAAAGAGATAATTGAAACCGTCGGCAATAAAATCACAGATGAACACTTGCGGGAATGCTATTTAGCCGTAAAAGAAAGAAAGGAAGTTTACGAGGACTGCGAGCGGCTGGAAACAGGGGATAATTAGTTCTCCAATTGTTACATAGCGTGTTTCGCGCCTGCGCGCTGAAGCCCCGACATGGCGGGGCGCAAGCGCGGGAAAAGGGGTCTTTTTAAGCGGCAACTAATTGACGGCATAAACTTTCATTCCACAGCCACAGCCAAAAACACCGATGGATCAAAACATCCCTGAAATAGTAAAGACCAATTACGTCTTTCACAACTTTTTTACCGGGCCCCACAACCGCCTGGCGTTTTCCGCTGCCCTGAAGGTGTCGGAGGAGCCGGGGGAAATATACAACCCCCTGATCATATACGGCGGAGTGGGGCTGGGAAAGACCCATCTGCTGCATGCGGTGGGCAATGCCGTAGCCCTGGCGCACCCGGAATATAAAATTGAGATCCTGGCCGGAAGCCAACTGGTGGTGGGTGATCTGGCTCGGGCGGAGCAGGCCGATCTTTTACTGTTTGACGATCTCCATTTGGGGCTGCACCAGCGCGAGGTCCAGAAAAGATTACTGCCGCTTTTTGACCGGATGATAGGATCGGACCGGCAGATAGTCATCACCACCGATATGCATCCCCAGAAAATCGAGGCCTTGGATCCCAAACTTTTGTCCCGGCTTCTGGGCGGGGTATTTGTGCGCCTGAAGGAGTTGGAGCTCATGGAAAAGGGAATGATTCTTTATAAAAAAGCCGAAGTCCGCGGGCAAAAACTGTCCGAAGATGTTTTACAGTTGATGGCCTCCCGGGTTTCCTCCAACGTCCGGGAGATAGAAGGAGCTTTGAACCGGGTGTTACTGTATTCCTCGCTGATGGAGGGCCCGGTTACCAAGGAGACGGTGGATGAAGCATTGCCCCCGGCTGTTTTGCCCAGGGTGCAGCCGGATCCGTCTCAGACAGCGGCCCCTGAAGAACCATCGGTCAAACCGGAAGGCGAGTTCGGAGCCTTTGTTTCCGGGCTGGATGACCGGATGCTTAAAATGCTGGCCGAACAGCAAGATGCCGAAAAAATCCGTCGGGAGTATAAAGAAAAAATTTACATCTGGAGGATGAAGGGGTTTAATACGGCTTCGGTGGAGCTGGCTTTGGACCAGGATCTTTCGGCCTTGACCGCCGAATACGATAAATATACGGCCAATGTGCAAAAGCTGATAGACCTGCAGCAGCAGTTCGGGCAGATGGCCGGGCAGTCAACGTCCGAAGAGATGACCCGGATAGAGTCGGTATTGTTTGATCCGGAACAAACTGATAAACTCGAACAATTGGTCAAGAGCCTTTCCCAAAGACTAAGCGGCGGTAAAAGCAAAACATTACCGCAAGCAGAGACTATCCCGGCAGCTTCGCCCCCAGAACCAATTAAATTGGAATCTCCGGAACGGCCGGCCCTGCCCCCAGTTCCCGAAATCAGGCCGGCCCCGGAAATAATAGCAGAACGCCAGAATGTAAATTCCCCGGAAACCGGCACCCAATCCCAACCGGATGATCTTCTGGCGGAAAAGTCCGGGAACATTGAAGAAAACTGGCCCTGGGTGGAAGACCGACTAATGGAAGAATTTTAAACCCACTATTTAGTTCTAACCAAATGGCCATCAAAGGATCCTTTAAGGAAATAAGCCTGCCCGATGTGCTTCAGTTGTTATCGGTGGGGCACAAAACCGGTTGTCTGAAGGTTACCGACGGCAAGAGTTTCGGCAGTATATTTTTCAAAGACGGAAAGATCTGCTACAGCAGCCTGCTGAACCGGCCCGACCGGCTGGGCGACCGCCTGCTGTCCCGGGGATTCATCACCAATTCCCAGCTGGGGGAGGCCCTAAAACATCAACAGACCGACCCGGACGGCCGACGGCTGGGCGATATTCTGATCCATTTGGGGCTGTTGACCAAACAGGATCTGGAGTCCGATGTCTCCCGGCAGATCGCCGATGCCATTTTTTATCTGCTGCGCTGGGACGAGGGGGATTTCTTTTTTGAGCCGGACACCCTGCCCACTGAGGAGGCCATCACCGTATCGTTGGATGTATTGAACCTGCTGCTGGAAGAGGCCCGCCGGATTGACGAATGGAAAAATCTGGAGGCCAAGCTTCCCGGGGTTCAGATTGTGCTGGAAAGGCTTATTTTAGAAGGCTCGCAGCAGGTAGAGATGGAGTTGAACGAGGAAGAACGCCAGGTGATACAGCTGATTGACGGCCGCCGCACCATGGGCGAAGTGATGGTGGCTTCTTCGCTGGGGGAATTTTTAACCTCCAAGATCATTTACGGTTTGTTGCGGGCGGGGCTGGTCAAGCGGGGCAACGAGAGGGGCCGGGCCGCAGCCAGAGCCGGGATGGGGGCTATCGACGAACACCGCAACCTGGGAATTGCTTTTTACAAGACCCAGATGTACGAGGAAGCTTACCGGGAATACAGGAGGATAGTGGAGATCAAGCCTGATGAGGCCGATGCCAGGTTTTATCTGGGCCTGATAAATTTCCGCAAGGCGGAATACGCCGAGGCCGCCACCGAATTTCTGGAGGCCATCGCCATTGAACCGAAAAAGGCCTGCAGCTATAATAATCTGGGACTGGCCTTGGAGGCCATGGGCGAGTATGAGGATGCCTCCCGCCAGTATAAAAAGGCGCTGGAAATGGCTTCTGATAAAGTAATCCCAAAACTTAATCTGGCTCATCTGGCCTGCCGTAAAAAAGAATGGGGTTTGGCCCAGGAGCAGCTTAAGAAAATAGAGGAACAGAGCGGGAAAACAAAACTCGGCAGTTTTTTATTGGGGCTGGCGGCCTACCGCAGCAGTCAATGGGATCAGGCCATAGAACACTGGCAGGAGTGTTCCCAAGGCGGGCGATTCAATCCCGCTTCCGAAAACAATATCGCCGCCATCTGGCAGGCCCGGGGCCAGGTGGAAGAGTCCGAACGTCATTATCAGGCCGCCCTGAAGGTTTCTCCGGAAAACAGAATGCTGCTCCACAATCTTTCCGAGCTTTATTATCGCCACAGCCTTTGGCCTCAGGCGGTGGATGTGCTTACCCGGGTGGCCGACCTGGGTTTGGCCGATGTCCAACAGCTTTATAAACTGGGGAATTTGTGTCTCAAACAAGGGCAAAAAGACAATGCGGTGAAATGGTGGAAAAAAGCGCTGGAGTTGGATCCCTCAAATCAGATGATCAGGCGCAACCTTGATCTGGCCGAAAAAGGATGATATTCAAAGACGCCATCACCGATCCCCAGCTGATGGAACTGGCCAAAATGATAAATGCCGACACCGGCTTTGACGTTCTGCAGTACAAGGAGCGGCCGCTTAAAAGGCGTTTGGCTGTCAGGCTCAGGGCCTGCCAGCTCAGCACTTATCAGGAATACGCCCAAAGGCTGGTCCAGGACAAATCCGAATATCCCAAACTCCTGGATGCTCTGACCATCAATGTCACCAATTTTTACCGTAATCCCGAAACTTTTAAAACGGTCTCGGCCAGAGTCCTGCCGCTGTTGGCCGTCCAAGGCGAACAGAGCCGCCCCCTGACAATTTGGAGCGCCGGTTGCTCCTCAGGCGAAGAAGCTTACAGCCTGGCCATCCTGTGGCGGGAGTTTGCCGCCGGGAACGGCGTTAATCGCCCCTACCGGATCATTGCCACCGACATCGACCGCGTCAGCAGGGCAAAGGCCAAGCAGGGAATATACGACCAGAACAGCATGAACGAAATTCCCTCCGAACTGATAAAAAAATATTTCAAGCTTGTACCCCCAAACTATATCCTGGACGAAGAAATCAAGAGGATGGTTGAATTCCGCCATTTTGACCTGTTTGAACCTTCTCCGTTTTCGGAACTGGATATGATATTTTGCCGCAATGTGCTGATTTATTTTTCCCGGCAGGCCCAGGAATATATATTTGACAGTTTCCGGAAAAGCCTTAGATCCGGAGGATTTTTAGTGCTGGGCAAGGTGGAAACCCTGTTCGGTAAAGCCAAGGAATGTTTTTCCCCTTTTGACCTTAAGGAACGCATCTACCAGCTGAACGGATAACAACGGTTTTATAAAATTGTCCAACGAAGTCATAGTTAAAATAGCCGATCTGAAAGTTGATAGGGAACCGGCCATCATCACCACTCACGGATTGGGGTCCTGCCTGGCCATCATGCTGTATGATCCGGAGGCTAAAACCGGGGGGCTGGCCCATGTGATGCTGCCGTCGCCGGACCTGAGCCGCCTTAAACCCCAGCCGGGCAAGTGTCCCCAGAGCGCCATAGAACAGATGCTCCTGCAAATGGAGTCCTTAGGATGCCGGCGGTCCCGGATAAGAGCCAAGCTGGTGGGCGGGGCCACCATGTTCGCCGGTCTGCTTTTAAACCACCGGGACGGCGAGAACAACATCGGGCAGAGAAATACCCAGGAGGCCAAGCGGGTCCTGGCCGAGCAAAACATTCCCGTGGCGGCTGAGGACATCGGCGGCGATTATGGCCGTTCGGTGGAATTTATTCTGTCTTCCGGGACGGTGCTGATCCATTCCTTCAAGGCCGGGCTTAAGGAGATATAGCCGGGTGGGTTGGCTTTCCCAATTCCTGCAATCTTAAAACGGCTATGCTTTTTTTTGTTGATTTAGCTTGAACGCTGATATACAATGATTGGTGAATAAATGGAGGACAAGGGAATGAAGATTATCATAAATAAGGTAATACTGATGTTCTTTGCCGCAAGCATTTGCTTTGCGCAAACAACGA
>JACQXR010000120.1 GCA_016208585.1 candidate division TA06 bacterium
GGGTATTCAATAGTATGGCTGCGGTGGAAGATACTCTGGTTGATTCCCTGGTTACTTTGGAAAACGATCACAAAAGCGTCAAAGGTTTAATCGGCTTTGATTGGATTATTGATAATATATCGAATGCATTTTAGTATAACCATTGACGGCCTAGCTGAGGTTCAGCAGAAAAGGTTCCATCTCTCGCAAATGTCCAAATGGTTTAAACATCTGATCGTATCCGAGGAGACCGGCAGTCAAAAGCCATGCCCGGAATTCTTTGAATTCGCCCTCCGAGCAATCCGACATTGTGGGAGGTATGAATTATGGGATAGACACCTGCTGGCTCAACCCCAAAGACGCGGTTGCGCCTGAAGGCATCAGCCCCACCTTCGTCATCAATAAACTGGAAGACCTGAAATCCATCTTATAGTCCGGCCAATGAGAATCGTAACCACATTCATAGTCATTCTAATAACCAGCCTTGGGTTGGTGCAAGCGGCAAGCCGGATCGATGAAATCCCGATTCCCGCCGGCTATACTGCGGTAGAGTATCCCGCCTCCGGTTACAGCCATTGGGTCACCCGCTGTCCGCTAAAAAGCAATTTGGATATTTTGGATCATAGCGGCCGTAAGGTTCCCCCGGGAGCATACAGTGTCTACGCGGTTTTAGACCTGCCGCCGTTGTTCTCCGGAGACCTGGAGCAGTGCGCCGATTACGCCATGCGGCTGTGGGCCGAGTATCACAAAGACCGGAATATTTTAGACAAGCTCTACCTGTTCGATTACAACGGAAGGCGCCAGTATTACAAGGCCTCCCACTTGAGCGATCGGAATTTTTTACATCGGGCCTTTGCCAACAGCAGCTCCTATTTCCTGAAACAGGGCTGCGCCGCCGTTGACGCTGCCGCCCTCGTTCCCGGCGACATGGTGGTTCAGAATGAACGGGGCGGAGTGGGCCACGTTTCGGTGGTGCTGAATGTCTGCCTGAATTCTTCGGGACAAAAGCTTTATTTGCTGGGCTTCAGCTATATGCCGGCCCAGGAGTTCCATGTCGAGCGGGCCTTGGAGGGCTATGGAACGGAGGGCTGGTTCACCTTGGAGGAATATTTCAGGTATCTTCAGGATTACATGGATCTGGGAACGCCGGTGCTGCGGAGATTTAAATGAGATTATCCGCCCACTAAAACTTGTCCTGAGCAAACCTGTGGTGAGCAAAGCCGAACCAGCCGAAGGGAACACGAAAAGCCAAAATTATGAATCAGCCTAATCCCCAGGTCAACAAAATCGTCCTCTGGGCCATAGCCGCAGAACCGCTGCTTTTGGCCGGGATCGCTTATTGCCTGAACCTCCAGGGCGTTCTGGGCCAGCCCGTCACCCGGGGTCCGGAAGAGGTCATCACCGTGGTCTTTGCCGTCGTTTCGCTGCTGCTGGCCGGCCTTTTCCTAAAGTTCGCCTCACTGGTCGCCAGCCCCAAGCCTTTGCCGGGGCAATTGCCCGAGCCGGCCGTCCCGGCTCTGGTAAAGCCGAGGCAGATCATAGCCGTGGCCCTGGCCGCCAGCCCCGGGATCTTTGGTTTTATCATTTTCATTTTGCTGCGCAATGAACTTTACCTGTTACTCTTCAACGGCGGAGCCTTGGCGTTAGGCGCTTGGCACATTATGAACTTTGAAAATGCCCGTTAAATAGGGCTGGAGCAACAGATACTGGATAAACTGCATAAAATAAGCCTTTCCACCGTCTCCCGCTCCCAGTTTGTGGACATCACCGCCCGGCTGCAGGAGATCATAGCCCGGGAAAAAGTAATGGATGGACGGGCCCTGGTTTGGGTTCCTCACACCACCGCCGGTCTGACCGTTAACGAGAATGCAGATCCCGACGTGGTCCGCGACATCCTGGCTTCTTTGGACCAAAGATTCCCCTGGGACGGCGGCTACGCCCACTCCGAAGGCAACTCGGCCGCCCATATCAAGTCCAGCTTGATGGGCTGCGAGAAGACTTTGATCATCAAAAACGGCCAGCTGGCCCTGGGAACCTGGCAGGGACTGTATTTTTGCGAATTCGACGGGCCAAGGAAGCGGGAGGTCTGGGTAAAGCTGGTAAATGGGTGATCAATCAATGACCCTGCGGCAGAGACCACAGGGAATTGCAAGTTAAAAAACCGGGGCTTAAATCTTTAAGTGCTGGTATGTATTTATTGGAATATAATTGGTGCCTTGGTGTCTTTGCGGTTAGTAAGTCCCCAGGGAATAAACCAAGCCCTTTGAAAGTATATAATATTTGGAACAGCAAACCGATCAAGCGCTTATAGAACAAACCATGGCCGGCGACAACCTGGCCTTTAACCTGTTGGTAACCCGTTACCAGAAGGCGGTTTACTCTGCAGCCATCCGGATTCTGCGCGACCACGACCTGGCCGACGAAGCCGCCCAGGAAACCTTCGTCAAAGCCTATTTTGCCTTAAAACAGTACAACGGCAGCTACAAGTTTTACACCTGGCTGCTGCGGATCTGCCTTAATTTGTGTTACGACCAGCTGAAAAAACAGAAACGCCAGGCTCCTTTGGATGAGGCGCTGGAGTATCAGGGTCCGGATCCGGCCGAAATATTCGCTGATGATGACGCCTGCCAAAGGATCAGGAAAGAAATAGACAAACTGCCGCTGGACCAGCGGCTGGTGGTGCAGCTGGGGGTGGACAAGGACCTTTCGTATTCTGAGATCGGGCAGGCCTTGAAGATCCCCATCGGAACCGTGATGTCGCGGTTGTCCCGGGCCCGCCAGGTGCTGGGAAAAAGCTTGAAAGAGATACTGTGAGCCATCAGTCACTGCGAGAACGGCCTCCTGCAAAGCAATTGAGGCAGTCCAACAGATTTCAGTCAGATTGCTTCGTAAGTCCGGTGGAACAGTAAACTCGCAATGACTGAAGGACAAGCCTCTCTCCTACCAAGCCGTCACTGCGAGAAAGCCCGGCACCATCCAAACGGAACAGTCCGATAAAATCCGGTCAGATTGCTTCGCAAGCCCGACGGGACAGCAATCTCGCAATGACGAAAGAAGAAACAAATGAAAAAAAACGACCAACATAAATTCACTCCGGAGCAGATCGGAGCCTACTACGACGGCCAGTTGACGGAGCCCGAGCGCCGGGACATCGAACAGCACATAGAGCGATGCCCCCTGTGCCGGGAGCTATTGACCGACCTAAACCTGATGGACAAAGCCATTGGGAAGGCCGAACATATCTCCGCGCCCGATGGTTATTTTGACACCTTCGGCTCGGCGGTGGCTAACCGCATCGCCCGACAAAAACTGGAGCCTCAAAAGCAGGCCAAAAGATTCAACTGGGGCTGGATCACCACCGCCGCCGCGCTGGCCAGTCTGGCCATAGTGCTGATCACTGGCGATCTGACCAAATCCCGCCTTTACCGCTCTTTTACGGAAAAACAAAAAACTGTCCCATCGGAAGCTCCGGTGAGATCTGAGGCCCCCATTGAGGCTGAGACAAAAGATCAAGCCCCGGCCCAAAGGTCAAAAAGCAGGGAAGCCTCGCCGGAATTAATTTTGGCCGAAGTCCCCGCCGAAAAAGAAGCGCGGGATGAGGCCCCAACCAAGCCGGCCAGGAAAATGGAAGCTGCACCGGAGTTGAATTTGTCTGAAGTCTCCCTTAAGCAAGAAGCTCCTGCGGCGACCCCGGCCAAGCGAGCCGGTAAGACGGCCCTTCCCCGCAGTCTCCAGGCAGTTGGATCTGCCGGGATATCGGACAAAAAAGACAAGGCCGCAAAATCTGCCGCAGTCCAGTCCCCGGTTAAATTGGCTTCAGCCCCTGCTCCGGCCTCGGTTTCTCTGGCACCTTCGCAGGCAAGCCCATCCTCGGTGGAGAGCGTCACGGTGATTGAGATCTGCCTGCCCGGCGACGATAAGGACTGCCCCGAACCCCAGGTAAAATCGGCCATCCAAATAAACCTGGACGGAATTTAAAAAGGTCTTGACATCAATACGAAGTTTAGCTTATACTAATCGCATGCCGGGATACAAAATATTAGTGGCCGATGACGAGGTCAATATCGTCAAAATAATGGAGTTCGAGCTTAAGAAGAACGGTTACGAGGTCTTCACCGCCAACGACGGCGCCGAAGCCTTTGAACTGGCTAAGCAGAACACTCCGGACCTGATTCTCTCGGACATCATGATGCCCAAGATGGACGGGTACGAGCTATGCCAGAAGGTCAAGGAGATACCTGGGATGCGGGGCACTCCGTTCATCTTCCTGACCGCCAAGACCGGCCAAGAGAACCGCATCCAGGGCTATTTGCTGGGCGCCTCCAAGTATATCACCAAGCCCTGCAGCCGCCAGGAACTGATCAAGGCCATAGACATGCGGCTGAAACTGGCCGAACAGGCCAAGAAGCTTTTCGCCCAGAAGGCCAAGAAATTCACCGGGGACCTGTCCATCATCTCGGTCTTCAGCCTGCTGGACATGTTCTTCATCGGCAACTGGAGCGGCTACGTGGAGATGGGCTCCGGCGACGGCCACCGCGGCCTGCTGGAGATAAACGACTCCCGGATCAGCGCCTGGAACCTGGACGGAGCCAGTGATGAGGCTGCGCTGGGAAATTTGCTTTCGTGGACCCAGGGAAAGTTTGCCGCCGAGCATGTTTAAAAACCCCACAAATGCTATCACCTTAATATTTTAGGAGAAATTTTTTTATCGATTAGTAACCTTTAGATTTCTTTGTAACTTGGTATTCTTTTTACAATTGTCCTACAGGCGGAGGCACTAGCTTCAGCGGAGGCACTCCACCACTATTTGCCCGTTATATCCGGCGTGGGTTCCCTGCCGGCCTTTCACCTTGACGCATTCGCGGTCGGTGGAATTGACCGATTCAGCCCCGGTAGTTTCTAATTCGTTCAGAACCCGTTGGATCTTGGCTCTCAGCTTTTCCTTGTCGGCCAGTTCTTCAGCCATTTGTACCGGCGACGGGCTGTCTTGCTCCCGACTGTCAACGGTTTCACTTTCCCGCAGGATTTCCTCTATCCGGGCATCGATCCGGACCAGATATTTGGCGCACTTTTCTTTCGTCCAAGTGTTATTGATGGACGCATTGCCCCTGATTTTACTGCCGTCGACAAACAGGGTGTTGCCGTCAATCAGTTTCAGCTTGATGCAGAGACGGGCGCACTGCTTCAATACATTCTTCAGCGCTAGCCGGTTCTCTTTGCGAAAGCACGCAATGGTCTTGTGATCCGGGGTCAGCCCGCCCATCAGCCAGATAAACGAAACATTATGGTATAACGCCCGTTCCAGCTTGCGCGAACTGCGGTGCCCGTACGAATACCCGCTTTCGCTTCGCAAGAGCAGCGTTTTCAAGTGCCGAAGCTACAGCGCAGGCACTCCGTATACCAACAATTTCAGCATCGCCCGCGGGTCATAGGCCGGGTTCCCGATGCTTGCTTCGTCCCACTCAATCCCAAGTTCTTTTAGATTCAGCGCATCAACAAACGCATCGTATATCCGCACCGGGTCGGTTGTAGTTACATAGTCCTCGATGCACTGGGGAAACATCGTAAATTGATTGCGTTCTCCATACCGATATGCCATTGTCTGCTCCTTTTTCTATTACAGCTAATTATAGCATATTCGGCGTTTGCTGGCAGCATTTTTCTTCCCTAATTATGATACAGTCTGAAGGCGGGGGGCTTCTTGCTATACAGCCATGCCGTCGACAAAACTCCTCACCGCTTGGCCGCAGTTGCTGCCGATCTTATTCTCTTCCAACTCGCCCACCGACCGGATCACCAAAAACCCCTGCCGGTCCAAGGCCCCGGCCGTTTCTTCCATCTTTCTGTTTATCTCGTCTATATTTTCATTCAAGTCCAGATTGTTCCTGCTACCGGTGGCGGTCGGGTTGGTGGGCGTCAGCTTGACCGCAAAAAACTTTGGGTCGAATATTCTGTGCAGAACCGCCCCATCCAGCGGCCACTGGGGTTGCAGGGCAAAGTTCAAAACCACCTTCCGCTGGCCAAAGCGGTAAAACTTTTGGCCATAGCCGGCCAGTTCAGCCAATGGCATCTTGGGATAAGGCATGATGGCATCGCGCAAAGCCTCGTCGGTGGAATTGACCGAGAACTGCAGCTGAAAATCCCGGAACAGGTCCCGCACTATCAGCAGCTCGCTGAACCAGCGGCTGGAATCCTCTGGCCCGATGGTGGCGATGCAGGGAATGACTCCGGGATAAAGGCCGGATAAATCCTTCAGCGCGGTCATCACCTGGGGGTTCAGGGCCGGCTCGCCCATCCGGGCAAACTGAACTTTGAACTTGGCGCAATCGTTGGGATCTAGGCCGTTATCGGCGATCACTGTTTGGACTTGCGACAACATCTCGGCTGAACTCAAATTGCCACGGTAACTGCCCCCGGCATCGCACATCAGACAATTCACCGGGCAGCCAAGTTGGGTTGAGACAATGATCACCCACTTCCTCAGCCTGTCGCCGAGGGTGGGAGAACAGGCATCCACGAATTCCACCAGGTTATTCGGGTCGTTCCGCAGGCTGGCCACGTAGACCCGGGCCAGTTCAGGTTTGCCGGTCACTTTAACAATGTTCATTTGCTCCGATAGTTCTTATGTTTTGACCTCACCGCTTCGAAAGGCATATATTATGCATTACTCAGTGCAGTTTCCTTATCCCTCTCCTAATACTAAAATGCATTCGATATATTATCAATAATCCAATCAAAGCCGATTAAACCTTTGACGCTTTTGTGATCGTTTTCCAAAGTAACCAGGGAATCAACCAGAGTATCTTCCACCGCAGCCAGACTATTGAATACCCGGTTAGGAAACCATTTTTCTCGAATTTCATCCCAGAGATGTTCGGTTGGATTCAATTCGGGACTATCTGGCGGTAAAATGGAAAGTCGGATATTAACAGGAACGGACAGGTGGTGTGCTTGATGCCAACTGGCGCCGTCGAGGAACATGATGATATACTCTGTCGGATGCCGCTGGGATATTTCTTTCAGAAAGGTTATTGTAACATATTGACATAAGTTAAACCTTCAAGCAAGTCTCTACAGCATTTTACAGGTTTTGAGCGTATCCCTTTTTGAAAAAGAGCCCATTTTACAGGCGTTTTCAGAGATCGACTTCCAATCCCCAGACCCCCCAGGTTTCTAACCAATTGGTACTCTTTGACTAATATTGGGACACTACTGGTTTTCGTTCCTTTCAGTAGTTCAAGCAGTTGTTCTTTTGATCCTTCTGGAAGTGACGTTGGTTTTCTCATGGTTATCCCCAAAGTAATAATTTCTTTCTTTAGAGATTATACCACATGTAATATGTAGATTGCAACTCAGTATCATCATTTCGTTTTTTTGATGCAATGGTGAAATATAACTATACCACGATTATCTTAATATATGTAAAATCAATTGTCAAGAAAATTTGAAACAAAAGATGGCCTCCGAGCGTATTCAAGTAAGACAAAGCAAAAAACCATCAAAAAAAGAAATAGAGGCAGGTTCGATGGACCTGCCTCTATTTCTTTTATCAAATAGATCATTCTCCGATTATCTTCACCAGCACTCGCTTTTTTCTCCTCCCGTCGAACTCGCCATAGAAGATCTGCTCCCAGTGCCCAAAATCCAGCTTCCCTTTGGTCACCGTCGCCACGATCTCCCGGCCCATGATCTGCTGCTTAAGATGGGCGTCGCCGTTGTCCTCGCCGGTCCGGTTGTGCAGGTACTGCGAGACCGGCTCGTGGGGTGCTATAGTCTCCAGCCATTTCTCGTAGTCCTGGTGCAGGCCGTCCTCGTCGTCGTTGATGAAGACCGAAGCAGTGACGTGCATGGCGTTCACCAGGTACAGGTCTTCCTGGATGCCGCCCTCCCTCAGGCACTCCTCCACCTGGGGCGTGATGTTCACGAATCCCCGGCGGGCGGGGAGGTTGAACCAGAGTTTCTGGCGGTAGGATTTTATGGCTGTTATCCTTATTATGGATGATCCGCAGTTTAAAGGCCTTACCGTTATAGGCAAAGCCCGATCGCAAATACAAGAACAAAAATAATTATATTTGCTATTGACAAAGTGAATGGTTTTAGGTATAATAAGACTAAATTAGTCTTATTATAAAGGAAACGGTAATGCTGCTGACCAAGCGCAATGAATACGCCCTGCAGGCCATGATCATCCTGGCCCGGCAGAAAGAGGGGCGGCTCCTGGCGGCCTCGGCTCTGGCCAAGAGGTTAAAGACCACCCCAGCCTTCCTGTCCAAGATAGCCCAGCAGCTTTCGGGAGCCGGACTGGTCAGGTCCCAAAAGGGCAAGAACGGAGGCCTTTCCCTGGGCCGGCCGGCACAAAAGGTACTGGTCAAACAGATCTTCTCGGCAGTGGACGGGACCCTTTCGGTCAGCGCTTGCATGAACGAGGGAAAATGTAAACACCATATCTGCCCCATATATCCCGTCCTGACCAGATTGCAGAAGGACCTGGACAACCGGCTGAATTCGGCCAAACTGTCAACCTTTGTGTGACCTTAATTGCCGGGCGATTCGTGAATCGCCCCTAACGGTTAACTGACAACAGGATCATTCCATGAAACGCCAAATAGTCCAGATAGACCAGGAGAAATGCAACGGCTGTGGGCAGTGCATTCCAAACTGCGTGGAGGGGGCATTGAAGATAGCGAACGGCAAGGCCCGGCTGGTCAGCGATAAATGCTGCAACGGGCTGGGGGCCTGCCTGGGACATTGCCCCCAGGACGCCATCAGGATCATAGAACGTGAGGCGGACGGGTATGACGAAAATGTAACGGCAAACCCGGCAAGGGCAATTCATCCCACTACGTTTAACGATGAAATGCTTCGTGGGACAAGTGAATTGTCCCGACAGTCTTACGCCTGCCCCGGATCACAGATACGGCAGCAAAAGCCAGCCCAGCAAACAGCAAACTCCGTAACTGTAAACTCTCAACTATCCCACTGGCCCATTCAGCTGCACCTGGTGCCGGTCAACGCCCCGTTCTTCAATGGAGCCGACCTGCTGATCACCGCATCCTGCGTGCCGTTCTCCTACGGCGGGTTCCATAATACCCTGCTGGCCGGAAGATCCCTGATCGTCGCCTGTCCCAAGCTGGACCGCACCGAGCCGTACCTGGAAAAGCTAACGGAGATATTCAGGCAGAACAGCATCAAGTCCGTCACCGTGGCCATCATGGAGGTGCCCTGCTGTCAGGGGCTGCTGCGGTTGGTGCGGCAAGCTTTGAAGGATTCCGGGAAATGGATGTCTATTACCGTAGAGACCATCACCGTAAAAGGCGAAAAGCTGTAAAAGGCTTTTCTATAAAGCTTATACGAACTGGATACCAGTTTTCACGGGTATGACAACAGAAAGGAACCGCCATGAAAAAGTACCGTTGCGTGGTCTGCGATTACATCTACGACCCGGCTTTGGGCGACCCCGACTCGGGCATTGCCCCGGGAGCACCGTTTGAGAAAATCCCGGATACCTGGGTCTGCCCGATCTGCCAGGTGGACAAATCGGACTTTGAACCAATAAACTGATTATGCCACGAAAGCTCAAAGATCACCCATTAAAAGGCACAAGTCAAGAGAAAAATAGTTCCCCCCAGGGTAAACGCTCAGTGCAGTTTATCCGACGTCGTTACTGAAGTTACCCCTAATTTTAATTAGCCTTATTGATAACTCAAAGAAACATAAGGGGATAACAGATTAAAAAAGTGGTAACAACCAAATTCTAAAAAATGATATATCCGAAATCGTGATTACATTATTTTATGGGCACTACAAATTTGTCCTTTCTCAGCCATTCCAAAAATAACACCTCATCAACAGTAAACGCACCATGGTTGTCTATTGGCTCCCTATGAGTGTTTTAAATTTGAGCTGTGCTTTTTCCATAAAAAAATATTTGTTTTTGTGACCTACATCCCGAATCTGGCCTTACGGCTGCGGGCCTTAGCCGATTTGACCTTTTTACGCACGCTGGGCTTGCTGAAGAACTCCCCCTTGCGCATATCGGCCAGCAAACCTTCCTTGATGCACTTGCGTTTGAAGATCCTTAAAGCCTTTTCAAAGGAATCGCTGTCGTGAATGGTAACCTTCGTATTAAATCACCTCCGATTTCTGAAATAAAAAACACCGCAACTATTTGTTCAAGCGGGTCTTTCAATATTAAGAACTTAAGTATATATCTTTTTTAATCTTTTGTCAAGAATTATTTTTTTGCCACTATTTTTTTGTCACAGCCTTTGATATTTTAAAACAAACTCATATGTAATCCATTGTAGTTGTGTGCTTTAACATAAAAGCCACCTTCGTTCGGCAAGCATCGCATGGTGCGGCTTGCTGGGAATCTCAGTCGCCCTACGGGTTCCTTCGATTCCCAGCGTTACCTCCGGTCTGTTGGTCATCATACCTTATATTTCCTCCCTGCTCTCTAGTGTCGTATCACACTTGATATGTCGTAATAAATGTGTTATACTTTCATCCAACTTAATTTGGAGGAATGTGATGCCATTGATACGATACAAGGTGACGTTGACCGAGCGGGAGAGAGTGATGCTTAAGGATATTGCCACCCACGGAA
>JACQXR010000121.1 GCA_016208585.1 candidate division TA06 bacterium
GTCAAACTGTCGCCTTCAGGCGCCATTATTTTATAAATTTGAGCGCTATATGTCTCACAAAGAACCAGCCATCTTCCATCTGGTGACCAATCGGGTTTATGCCATAAAGTTTGAAATTCTACGGACTCCAAAAACAATCTTTTATTGCTGCCGTCGGGGTTTATTAAGAATATACCACTGGGCGTATCAGAAAGACTATGGTGCGCATAAGCAATAGTATTGCCATTAGGCGACCATGACGGGTCGCAGTCTGTGGTGGCATAAGGCTCAATTGGTGGGGGATCAATGGGATTAGTTGGTGTTTTATTACAGCCACAGCCCACAATTGCCAAACAGACAGCGAAGATTATTAAAGTTACCTTTACGATCATATCCTTTCTGTTAGAAAGTTGTTTTTTGTTTGTTCCGTCCGTGTTCATAGTCCAAAGACGGCCATCAACTGTGTTGCAATAAACTATTTTTGTGCCATCCGGCGACCAGGCGGGGTGGTCGCCTCCGGTTTCTGTTAGTTTTATCAAGTTTGTGCCATCAGTGTTTACTACCCAAACTCTGGGGCCTTGTCCTTCTGCTTGGGAACTGAATACTATTTTGGTGCCGGTGGGTGAAACTTTGGGATAGCGGTTGGAAATGTTAAAATTCGTTATCCTTACTTTGTTATTACCTAAAGTATCCATGATCCATATTTGGCTGGTTGAAGTTGAACTTCCTTCAACGGAAGGCCCTATATATACTATTGAAGCATTATTGGAAAGCCAATCGGGCATCATACCATAGGGATATAATCTTTTTTTATTAGAACTGTCAGCATTCATAGTCCATAAACCCATTATGGAATCTCCGGTAGAAATAGACCAGGCAATCTTCTTTCCATCCGGGCTCCAAGTTGGGAAAAAGTTTCTGCCGTTAAATGTAAGCTGCGTCAAACTGTCGCCTTCAGGCGCCATTATTTTATAAATTTTTCCTTTTTATTCCGGCAGGCGGATGGGCATGATCAGATAAACTAATTTATTGTCGTCCTTCTCCTGGCTAGGCCGGACAATGGCCGCGGCCAGCGGGGCGCTGAGATAAATGTTCAGCTCGTCGGACTCGACATTCTTTATTATGTCCAAAAGGTAGTTGGCATTGTACCCGATCTCCATTTCCTCTCCGCCATATTTAGCCGCCAGGCTTTCAAACGCCTCGCCAATGTCCGCAGTGCGGCTGGACAGATCAAGGGAGTCGGCCATGATATTCAGTTTAATCATGCTGGTGAAGGTGTCTGAAAAAACAGCTACCCGGCGCACCCCGGCCGCAAAAATCTCAGTATTCACGGTGACGATCCTGTCGTTGCTCCAGGGTATGAACTTGTCATATTCCGGATAGACTCCTTCGATGTGGCGGGCGAACAACTGGGTGTTGCCTAGTATGAACTGGGAATAATTTTCGTCAAACTTTACAATTATTTCCTGATCGCTTGATCCTATCATCTTGTTGACTAGGTTCAGCCCTTTGGGCGGGATCAACAGTTCGCTTTTCTGCGAGACCGGGGAGATCCGGCTTTCCATCAGGGCCAGGCGCCGGCCATCGGTAGTCACCACCCGCAGCTTGTCGCCATTGACCTGGAACAGCACTCCGCACAAGGCCGGACGGGAACTGTCGTTAGCCGCGGCAAATAGAGTCTTCTTGATGGCGCTTTGCAGCAGGGAAGCCAGAAGCTTGATCTGCTTGTCTTTTTTGATCTCCGGGATCTTGGGAAATTCGTCCTTGGGAATGCCGATCAGGTTAAAGCGGCTTTTGTCGCACTTGATGGCGATCTTGTTCTCGTTGACTTCTATATCCAGAGGCAAAGAAGGAAGCTGTTTTATAATTTCAAAGAACTGGCGGGCCGGGATGGTGATGGCCCCGGGGTTGGTTATCTTGGCCTCGGTCTCGGTGACAATGGCCACTTCCAGATCTGTGGCCGAGAATTTTATCTTGTCCTTGGTAGCCTCTAAAAGCACATTGGCCAAAACCGGAAAGGTGCTTTTGGTGGGAACCACTCCGATTATGCTTTGGAGACTGGAAAATATTTTGTCCTGATTGATGGAAATTTTCATTTTAAGATATCTCTCTTTGAATGTGAATGTTTCTTTAGATGATTAGTTTATTATGATATATCTAATTAATAGTAAAAGTCAATAGTAAAGTTGGTAAATCTTGGGATAAGTATAAAGGGTGCGCGTTATTGCTGATGGCAAGGGTGGTGATAGTATCTTGATGAAGCTTGAAAAGCAGGTTGACAACCGGCCCTTTTATCCACAGCAATCCACAACAAAAAATAAAAATAAAAATAATCCCCAAGCTATTCACCTTTTATAGTCCGGGTTATCAACTCAACCTGACGGGCGGTTTCCTGATCCTTAGAAATGTCTTTGATCATTTTGTCTATAGCGTGATGAACGGTGGAATGATCCTTGCCGCCAAAACGTTTGCCGATATCGTTCAAAGAAGACGGAGTAAGGGTCCGGGACAGATACATGGCAATATGACGTGGCAGCACCAGTTCCTTGGTGCGTTTGCTAGAGCGCAAAGCTTCGTCGCTGATGGAGAAATGGTTGGCCACCGCCCGCTGGATAGAATCGATAGAAATGCTTTTAGTTTTTTGGGAGATGATGTGTTTTAGGGCCTCCTTGGCCAGCGCCAGGGTCAGTTCCTGTTCGGCTACCGAAGCAAAAGCGGTGACCCGCACCAGTGATCCTTCCAGGTCCCGGATATTGGACTTGACCGCTTCGGCCATGAAAAAGATCACTTCATCGGGGACTTTTAAATTATCAATTTCGGCCTTCTTTTTAAGGATGGCGATCCTGGTCTCCAGGTCCGGGGACTGGATATCGGCCACCAGCCCGCTTTGAAAACGGGAGACCAGCCGTTCCTCCAGGTGGGAAATATCCTTGGGCGGGCGGTCCGAGGTCAGCACGATCTGTTTCCTGAAATCGTAAAGAGAATTGAAAGTGTGGAAGATCTCCTCCTGCATCCCCAGTCTTTCCGAAAGGAACTGGATATCGTCTATCAAAAGAACGTCAAGATTGCGGTAGTGATTTTTGAAATCAAGGATCTTTCGGTTCTGAATGGCGGCCACCATCTCGTTCATGAAATTCTCGGCCGGGGTGTAGAATATTTTGGCCTTCGGCCTTTTGGCCCGGACGAAATTGCCGATGGCATGAGTTAAATGAGTCTTGCCCAGGCCCACTCCGCCGTATATGAAATACGGATTATAGACCTTACCGGGAGCTTCGGCCACGGCCCGGGCCGCCGCATGGGCAAACTCGTTGCTTTTTCCTATTACGAATTTATCAAAAGTATAGCGCTCCCGTAACTGACTGTCGTTGTCGATGGCCACCGGCAAGGGAGGGGGCAGCTGTTTTTCGGTCCGGGACGGCTTAAGCGGTTCGTTAGGGGCTAAAAAAATCACCGCCAGCTCCTTTTGGGCCGTTTCTTTTAAGGCCTCTTTTATGAACGGCATATAATGTTGCTCCAGCCATTGTATAAAAAACGGGTTAGGCACCTTGAGGGTTATGGACGTATCTCCCATGAAAGCGGCTTTTACCGGCCTTAGCCAGGTGTCATAGCTGCCGGAGCCTATCCGTTCTTTGATTTTTTCCTGGGCCAGAGCCCAGAGGGCTTGTGCTTGTTGGCTCATAAGATATCCACAGCGCTAAAAGGCTGAATTTTAAGGGTAGTTAAAGGGTGGGGTTTATAAAGTGCGTCAAATCAAGGCTTATGGCTTATTCACAAGGTTATCAACAGATTGTAAACAAAGATAACCCAAAGATATTCAAGCACTTGCGAACAACAATCAACAACGATAGATGGTTTATCAACAATACAGCAAAGGCGTATAATTTATCTATTAACAAGGAGTTATCGGATAGCGTGGAAGGACAAAGTTATCAACACGGTTTTCCACAATAAAGGCTATAAAAAGAAAAAGAAATCCCGGATTGCTTGCACCGCGATTTCATAATAGATAAGATATTTACTATGATGTTTTCAGGTCGGATTGTAAATATAGCAGGTTATAAAAAAAAAGTCAATAGCGTTTTAAAAATAAATTTCATTTTTTTTAGGATAAGGACGCGTCGGATATTTGCCAAAATTTAAAGCAGTAAAGTAAATATTCACTCAAAAATAAATTACCTAAGGGGCCACACTAAAGCCGATAAATAAATAATGACAGAACACCCACCCACTTTTTCATAGAGAACCTTGCCTCGGGACGGGTTGAATTTGCAATTCCATGCGGTCTGCCGCAGGGTCCTTGACTACGGGGCTGACGAGTAACGATAATGGAAGTAGACCATAACGTTATTATGAAAAGTCTAGATATTCCGCCCGGCTATCCGTTATCGCTTTGTTCATGTATAGGAAATTATAAAAACTACGGAGTTGCAAAACGTTGATTTTGTTGATCTCCATAACATTGGGACTCCGTCGGTGCGCCAGATCATGATAATGTTATCTTTGCCTGTTCCGACACCGAACTCACCTCCTGCCTCCGCTAAAGCTACGGCGGGCAGGCCTGTCTCCGGCTTCCCCTTCTCTTCTTCCCCGAAACATCGGGGTTCACGTTATTTTATTATTTTATTTTGGTGGTTCTAAAAGAGAGGGGGACTTATTAGAGGAGGTGAGTTATCCCTTATGTCCGCCCGCAGGGCGCTTTGTTCCTTTGTTTTTTATGCCGTGCCTTTTCATTATTCTATAGATTTGCTGCCGGGCTACCCCCAGCTGCTTGGCCGTGGCGGTAACGTCGCCCTTGTTCAAGGACAACGTCTGGGTCACCATTTTATTCTCGATATCGGCTTTGGCGGAGTTCAGTCCGGCCGCCAGGTTGGTTTCAAAGGAAGGGGCTTCGAGTTCCAGATGAACGGGGGAGACCTCCCTTCCATCGCACATGATGACCGCCCGTTCAATCTTATGTTCCAGCTCCCGCACGTTTCCCGGCCAGGCATAGCTGATCAGCGCCACCTTGGCGGCGGCGCTAAGGCAGACGATCTGCTTCCGGTGCTTGGCCGCGTATTTTTCCAGGAAGAACCCGGCCAGCAGCAGGACATCGCCCTCCCGCTCCCGCATCGGCGGCAGGTGGATGGTAATCACGTTCAGCCGGTAATAAAGGTCCTTGCGGAACCGGCCGTTCTTGATGTCCTGTTCCAGATCCCGGCTGGTGGCGGCGATGATTCGCAGATCCACTTTGATGGTCTCGTTTCCGCCGACATGTTCCACCACCCCTTCCTGGATTACCCGCAGCAGCTTGGTCTGAAGGGCGGTGGGCATCTCTCCAATTTCGTCAAGAAAAACAGTCCCACCTTCCGCCAGCTCAAATTTTCCCTGCCGGCGGTTGAAAGCCCCGGTGAAGGCCCCCTTCTCGTATCCGAAAAGCTCGGACTCCAGAAGATTTTCCGGTATGGAGCCGCAATCTATCACCATAAATGGTTTGTCTTTCCGGAGACTCAGCTGGTGGATGGCCCGGGCCACCAGAGTTTTTCCGGTGCCCGATTCCCCCAGCAGCAGCAAATTGACTTCGGAGCCGGCCACTCGCCGGACCAGGGAAAAAACTTTTTCCATGGCCGGACATTGTCCCAGCAGCTCCCCCCGATCTTCCAATAGCTTCTGTAATGAGATGTTTTCCCTTTCCAGCTGCTGGCGTTTTTCCTTCTCCAGGCGGCTGATGTTTTCCACCAATTCGGCGTTCTCTATGGAGATAGCGGCTTGGGCCGCCAGGGCGGCAAAAAGGTCCAGGTCCTCAGTGGAAAAACTTTCATGAATCAGCTGGCTATCGACATATATCACTCCCAGAATTTTTCGGTTATCCGCCTGACCGGAGAAAAGCGGCACGCACATGCAGGAACGCAGTTTGAGGTCGGCGATGGAGGCCGACTGGCTGTAATTGGCATCATGAGAGGCATCCTTGACCCAGAGCGGCTGACCGCTGTCAATCACCTGCTGGGTAATGGTATGGCTTATCTGGAAATCATCACCCTCCCAGTTCTGGCTTTTCTGGTTCCGGATCACCCTGAATTTCAGGATCTCCCCCTCGTAAAGCATCAAGAACCCCCGTTCGGCCCGGGTTAAAGAAAGCACCGAATCCATCGTCACATTCAGAAGCTGGTCAAGGTTCAAGACCCGGCTCAGGCGGCGGGAGGCATCCAGCAGCAGGCTGAGCCTTTCCCGGCCATGGTCCGGATCAAGCAGCGAGGAGATATTCTTCCGCCCCTCCAGTGCCTGGGCGATGGCGGCCAGGTCAACTTCCGCTTCCACCACCAGGTTTCCGGCGCTTTGCACCCTCTGATTAACCGGCATAGCTTGCTGCCTCCTGACGGAACAGTTTGATGTCCTTGAACAGCTGGCGCCGGCGGGGAGCGAATATGTACGAGGATTTTAGATCCGGCTGGCTGATGTTGGCCAAAGCCTGCTTGAACCCGGACAGAATTTTTTGATACTGTTCCAGGGCCAGGTCATAACGTTTGTGCTTGACATGGTGTCTGGCTATGGCCGAGAAAATAGGCCAGGCTGTTTCTGCCGTATTTACCTTAGTGGCGATTTCCAGAGACCATTCCATGTATGTGAGGCCGCTCCGGCCTCTTTCCTCCAGCAATTCTCCTTTCAGCAGCAAGACATCGGCCACCAACTGCTGTTCCTCCACTCTTTGCGCCAGGCTTAAGGCTTTGTCGGCCATGGCTTCGGCTTTGTCCAGCTCTCCTAGCTCGCGGTGCAGATCGGCCAGGTTCTTTAAAATAAACGCCTCTCCGGCTCTAATATCCAGCTCGGCAAAAATCTCCCGGGCCTGAGAGAAGATTTCCTTGGCCTTATCCCACTGCTGGCGCATCTGGCTGATGCGTCCCGAAATGTTCAGGGCCCGCCCCATCTCCAGGCGGCCGCCCAGTTCTTCTGCCATGCCCAGCGATTTTTGACAGAACAAACTGCAATCCTTCAGACCCCCTAAAGCCAGGTAAAATTCCGCTTTGCGGATATAGGCGTCGAGCATGATATTTTTTGCCCCGATGGTGGCGGCCAGCTGAATGGCCCGGTTATAGCTCCACAGGGCCCGGTCCCATTCCCCCTTGGCTTTGTGGATCAGCCCGATATTGACCAGCGAGGTGGCCGTCTCCAAGCTCGAACCGATCCGCTCCATGGTCTGCAGACATTTACTGTGGTATTCCAGTGCCTTGTCCCAGTCATACAGATGCCGGGAGATCAGGGCCAGGTTATTGTAGGATTTGGCCAGGCCGCTGATATCGCCTATTTTTTCCCGGATGGCGAAACTCTTTTGGCAGGATTCGGCTGCCCGGTCCCAGTCATACATCCGGTAATAAACCAGCCCCAGGTTGTTGTGGCTGTCGGCAATCCCGTAAAGGCTGCCTTCCCGCTCATTGATCGCCAGGCTCTTCCGGTGCACCGAAAGAGCCTGGCTCCATTCTGCCAGGTGCCAGTAGGCTTGTCCCAAAGTGTTGTAAATTTCCGCCTCCACCGAAGGTTTGCTATTTTGAGGCAGCAATTTTAAGGCCTCCTGGCAGTTTTTTTCCGCAGTCCGGTATTCGCCCCGGCTGATGCAGGTTACTGCGATGGCTCTCATCAACCGGGCGGCCGATTGGGGATCGTTCCGCGAAACGGTCAATCCCTGACGCAGGTATTCTGTGGAGGATTCATAATTGCCCAGCCTTTCCTGGCACCGTCCCATTTTATAATAGCTATCCGGGGAAGGCCCTTTTGCCAGATGCAAGACCTGGGCCGCTTCCAACGCTTTCTGGAATTCCCCCGAAACATAGTAAAGTTTCTGCAGTTTTTCCAACACCGGAAGATCCTGCTGGGATGGCGACAGCTCGATGGCTTTGCGGTAATGTTCTATGGCCTGTCGTTTGGAAAATTCCGCCAGGCCGTCTCCGGCCAACAGGTGAAACTCCCTGGCTTTGCCGGGATCTCCAGCCGCTTCCCAGTGGCGCGACAGTGCGGAAAGTTCCTGCAGGGAATGATTTTCCTGATTTTCCAGTATCTGGGCGGTGGCCCGGTGCAGACGGGACAGCAGTCCCGGGGAGGCAGAACGGTATACTTCGCGGGCGATTTTGGAGTGATGAAGCCCGTAGAAGAGATCGCCTTTTTCCTCTTGTAAAACCGTCAGCAGGCTTTGGCTCTTGAAATACAGCAGGTCTTTGCTGATCTGGCAGGCGTCCAGCGCCGTGATGGCAAAGATCTGGTGGGCGGTGGCTGGGCGCTCCATCACCGCCAGGGATTGCATCAACAAAAGCTGTTCCGGAGACAGGTTCTTTAATTTAAGCTTAAAAGCCTTGGTCAATCCGTCGGGCAAGGCCAGTCGATCGTTCGTCAGAGAAGTTATCTGCCATTGGCCGTGGCGCCGTTCGATAAACTTCGAGTCCATCAAATAATGCACCGCCTCTTCGATCAACAGGGGATTTCCCTCGGTTTCGGCGAATATCTTCGTCAGCAAAGGCTCCGGATTTTGAATCCGGGGGAAAATATTCCGGATTAGCTCGGAAACCTCGGACTGGCTCAGCCGTTTCAGGAAAAACTGTTCGGCCAGGTTCTCGGCTACCAGGGCCTCGATGGTTTCCGGCAGATGGTGTCCCGGAGCCAGGTCGTCGTTTCTGAAGCTGCCGATCACCAATATGGATGACCGGGCTATATTGCGCATCAGGTGGCTGACAGCTTCCAGGCTTTCCCGGTCTATCCACTGGATACTTTCCAGCATAATGACCGTCGCCCGGGGGGGAACGGCCTCCATGGTTTTTATAATGAAGCCAGCTACAGCATCCAGCAGCCGGAGCCGCTGCTCATGGGCCGGCAGTGAGGCCGGAACCGGAAGGTTTTTGACCTCGGGCAGGGCCCGGTAGGCGGGAACGATCTCAGCCAGTTTGGGACCGAACTCCGAAATAATCTGGGGGCAAAAGTTCTGGGCCAGAGGCAGGATCTGGGCCAGCAACTGCCCGATCAGGTCGTAGGCGGAAGTGTCGGGCTGGTAACAGCGGGTCCACAGCACCTGGCATTCCAACAGCTGGGCCTCCAGGGAGAACTCCGTCAGCAGCTTGGTGCGCCCGATGCCGGTTTCGCCGGAAATAAAAATGGTGGAGCCTTGGCCGGAGATGGCATTCTGAACGGCATGTCGCAATTCGGCCATTTCTTTATTCCGGCCCACCAGTCGGCTGTTGAAGACGAAAGGAAGGCGGGGAGCATCGGGCGATTCGCCGGGGCTTTGTTTGATGATCCTGGCCAGCTCAACTGCAACCTCGCCGGCTCCGGCCGGCCTGGCATTGGGATCCTTGTTCAGGAGTTTTAAGATCAATGATTGAAGCCGTTCAGGAAGGGAGGCGTTGTATATCAGCGGCGGCTGGGGCGGCTGATATAGGTGTTTTTTTACCAGATCTTTCAGTGACGGGGCCTCAAAGGGCAGGACTCCGGCGAATATCTGATACATCAAAACCCCCAGCGAATATAGGTCCGCCCGGCCATCCGAAGATTGGCCGGAGATAACCTCCGGGGAAATATAGGAAGGGGTGCCGGATATCTTTAGGGGGGCACAGGCTGCGCTTTGAGCCAACCCAAAGTCCAACAGCTTGACGGCGTCTTTTTCGTCCAGCAGAAGGTTGGATGGTTTTAAATCAAGATGGACGATGTTCCAGTAATGAATGTATTCCAAGGCATGGCACAGTTCAATCAGCTTATGGCATTTTTTTTCAAAAGAAAGATCCCGGCAACGGCATAATATATCCGGCCCCGGCACGAATTCCATAATATAAAAACATCCGGCCTGGAAATTTTCGTAAGCATAAACCGCGGCTAGGTTGGGATGCCTCAACTCTGCCAACAGCCGGAACTCCTGGCTGACCAGATTTATGTTAATGGAGTCGGCTAAAAAAAGCTTTAGGGCCACAATTTGTCCGCCAGCCAGATCAACGGCTTTATATACCTGGCTGGAAGAACCCTCTCCCAGAAATTCCAGCACCTGGTATTTAGTGCCGATCTTTTGGTCTTTCAACAACCTATCCATGGTAACAAAATGATACGTTCATGTTTTTAGTTTAACATAAATCCGTTTAGTTTGCAAGATATTTTTCGTTTTACAGATCCGAACGGCTTTGTTGCGCAAAGAGTGTAAAGATAACAGCATCCCCTGATCAATCGATGATTAGACAGCAACCTTATATGACACCGGCATACCTATTTGAGCCATACGGTTGAGAATGGCACATCCAATTCTGACTTCGGTTTTTTGATTGTCAAGTTTACGGGCCTTCAACCTGTCGCCGATAATGGTCCGAACGGTAATCCAGAATTTGTCCGGAGATCCAAATATTTTCAAGGATTTTTGACCGCTGTAGCACTGGGCAAAGCCAAAATCAGCCAGCTTGATCCTGCCCTCGGCAGAAACGAGTATGGTGCCCGGCTTTAGGTTTAGGCGAAGGATGTCCTGCCCGTAGATGTACTCCAGCACCAGGCACAGCTGATCGGCGGCATCAACCACGGCTTCGATCTTAAGGCTCCGGTCAAAGAGAGAGCCTCCAGCCACAAGCTCCATGGTGTAAAAGTAACTGGCTTGATCTTTTCCGAAATTATATACCTGAACCAGATTGGGATGCCGCAGGGAGGAAAGAAATTTAAATTCATTCTGAATAAGATGAATGCCGGGAAAGAGATCGATTTCAGGGCCATCTCTTTGCCCTCGAACAGATCGCGGACCCGGTAGACCTGGCTGGTGGCCCCATGGCCGATCAAATTTATGGCCTCATATCTGCCGGCGATTTTATGGCCGGATTTTATTTTCTTTGTTTGTAACATAATGTAACAAGATGTTATCATAAATGTTGCAATAAGTCAACAATAAAAATCAGTCTTTCCGGTGCAACTTTCATTCATTACATCCAAAATTTATCACTATATTAAAATATGAATAACGTTATGTGACAAAATGTTTCAAATATGTTTAGATAAAAAACGATTTTTTACGAGTTGCGACAATAACCCATTCAAATTTAATTGGTTAGCTAACGGTTGATTCTATTGGCATACATATTGCATTGTTTTATGAGGCAGGATCATAAAACAAACAATCACTAAATATGGAGTTTAGGTGCAATAGGATTTAAGACTCTATATTAGGCAATCTCAAAACATAACTAACTTAAACGGAGGGTAACATCATGAGGGGACTTACCAGAACCATTCTGGCTTTAGTTTTCATTGTATTACTGGCGGCAGGTTGCAGTAAGAACAACCCCCTGGCACCGGACCTGAACGGGAGCCCGGAGGAATCCGCCAGTTTTACTGTCCGTCCGGATTTTGCGACGGTTGATTATCGTCCGGCCGAGGAGATCGCCGCGTCGCAAGTCACCGAGCAGCAGGCGGAACTCGTCAAGCTTGACGAATCAACGTCCAAAGGCGCCAAATATGCGTTGGTCATAGGTATTTCCGATTATTCCGGCACGGCCAACGATCTGCAGTACTGCGATGACGACGCCAACGATTGGAAGGCCAGGTTAGTGAAAGAAGGCTATTCCGTGACCATCCTCCTTGACCGTTCGGCCACCAAGAGCGCCATTGAATCTGCCGTCAACACTTTGGTCAGCCGCTCCATCGCCGGCAACGAGATCGCATTCTGCTATTCCGGCCACGGCAGCAAAGGCAACATCATCTCGACCGACTTGTATTACATCAGCAGCTCCTGGTTCAAGACCAAGTTTTCCACGGCCAAGAGCGCCAAAATGATGTTCGCTTTTGACGCCTGCCAGATCGGGGCCATGGCCACCGGTTTGAACGCAACCGGCCGGGTGATAGCCGTCGCCTCCAACAAAACCCTGTATGCTTACGACGGCGATGCCACCATGAAGAACGGCGTTTTCACCTATTATCAGATGAAAGGCTTTGACACGCAGGGATATATCTACTATGAGCCCGATTGCAGCTACGCCTGTACCCACATGAAGAACTGGGCTGCTTCCGCAGGGGTTAAGGTAGCGCCATCGTACACCGATTCGTACGCCGGTGATTTGAACCCATAAACTATCTTATTGAAACTAAAACGTTTAACCCCGTGGGATAACTTATCCAACGGGGTTAACAGCAGATACAGCTCGCCGTGGCGAGCTGTATCTTTTTTTTACATAAAGAATTAAAACAAGAACATAGATTTTTTGCATTTCAAGTCTCTCATTGTCAAATGATTAGAAACGTACTGTTTTCAAACTTGGCCTAAATGACAATCGTTTTATGAATGGAGATCAAAAATCGTAACAATAAGTAACAAAAGAATTTTGTTATTACTACCATGTTTATTGTATCCATTTTGCAATTTATTGCATTTCAAGGAATTGCGATGATATTTATATTAAAGTAAAAATGGCATAATATATGCATAAATTCTAACCATTAACTAAGGAGCACAGCAATATCATTAAAAACAATATATAACTGAAAGGTCTATGTGAAAATGAAAAAACTCGGCTTGGTGCTCGCGGTTCTAATGGCGGTGGCGGCGGTTTCTGCCGCCCAAACCACCATTTTCTCCGATAACATGACCAATTTCCCCACCGGCTGGACTTTGTCTCCTACCACCGGTTGGACTAAGGTTTCTGCTCGTTACTACAGTTCTTCCTACTCGGCGCGGGGCGATGAGGTCAGCCCGTATGCCGCCAGCCAAAATAATTACATGGAACGGACGGTGAGCCTTTCCGGGTATTCCTCGGCCACCTTAAAATTCTATATCTGGCAGAACACCGAAGCCAGCTATGACTTCGTTTACGCCGATTATTATTCCGGCACTGCCTGGACACAGGTTTGGTCCCGTTCTGGCAGCTATCAGTCGTGGGGTCAGCAATCGGTGACTATTCCGACCACCGCCACCAAGATTCGCTTCCGGTTCACCAGCGACGGCAGCGTTACCGCCGAGGGCGCCTATATTGACAATGTGGCGTTGACGGCCACCGGCTCGGTGACCCAGAACGACGCGGGTTCCGGCGGCGACGCTGGCAACACCTTTGCCGCGGCCCTGGCCGTTTCTCCCGGCTCGTGGACCGGCAACTACCTGGATGCCACCGACCGCAACGATTATTACAAGTTCAACGTGACCTCCGGCCAGGTAATCAAGGTCAAGATCACGCCGCCGTCGTCGGCAGACTATGATCTGTATCTGTACAACCCGTCCCAAACCCAGAAAGCCGCCAGCGAACGAGGCACCGGACTGGTCGATTCGGTGGTGTACACGGCGGACGCGAGCGGGACATGGTACGCCAAGGCCTACGAGTATTCCGGCACCGGCTACTATTCATTGTTGATTTCGGTCAGCGGCGGCGCCACCCCGAACCTGGCAGTAAGCGCCACCTCCTGGTCGGTGGCGGCCGGCGGCGGCACCTCCAGCGCGGTCAGCGTCACCAATTCCGCCACCACGGAAGTCATCTCTTACAGCGTGTCCTCCGACCAGAGTTGGCTGACCGTGTCCTCGTCCAGCGGCAACACCCCGGGCTCGTTCACCATGACCGCGGTCAACAACACCGGCGGATCCAGGTCGGCCACGGTAACGGTTACCGCCACCGCGCCCTCGGGCACCACCGGCTCGCCCAAGACCATCAGCGTCAGCCAGGCCGCGGCCAGCAGCACCGCCGAGTGGACCATCATGGTCTACCTGAACGCGGACAACAATCTGGAGCCGGACGGCATCGACGACTTTCTGGAGATGGCGGCCGCCTCCTACAGTTCGGGCAAGGTCAACGTCATCGTCCAGATGGACCGTTCCTCCAGCTACGCCACCACCTACGAGAACTGGACCACCTGCAAGCGGTTCAAGATCGCCAACGGCATGACCCCTATAGCAGCCTCCCAGATCTCGGACCTCGGCGAGGCGGACATGGGCAATCCCCAGACCCTGGCCGATTTCGCCAAGTGGGCCATCGCCAACTATCCGGCCAACAGGTATTCGCTGGTGATGTGGGACCATGGCGACGGCTGGTACAAGAAGAAGGACGGCGAGATCGAGGCCGTCAAGGGCTTCTCCAACGACGACTCCCACGGCTCGGTGATCGACATCAGCAACGGCGAGTTCGCCAATGCCCTGAGCCAGATCAAGACCCACCTGGGCCGGAACCTGGACCACATCGGCTGGGATGCCTGCCTGATGGGCATGTGGGAGGTGCTGGACATCTCCCGCAACTATGCCAATGTGGCCAATGTTTCCGAGGAAACCGAGGGCGCGGCCGGCTGGTATTACACCACCTTCCTCAACAACCTTAACACCACGCCCACCATGAGCGCCATCGACCTGGGCAAGGCCATCATCAACGGGACATCCAACCAGTCAACCTTGTCGGTGGTGGACCTAAGCCAGATACCCAACCTGACCGCCAAGGCCAACGCCTTTGCCGATTCCCTGATGAAGGCCCGGGGGGCCGGTTATTCCTCGGCCATCGGCTCGGCCCTGACCAATGCCCTCAAGTTCTCCCCCAGCTACTTCCAGTACCACATAGACCTGGTTGACTTCGGACGCAAGATTTGCGCCCAGACGGTGCCGGCCGGGCTGAAGAACGCGGCCGCCGCCTGCACCTCGGCGGTGCTGAACGCGGTCAAGCTCTACAAGAACAACTCCACCTACGCCAACGCCAGGGGCATCGCCGTCTATCACTGCAAAATAGACGGCTCCAACTACGACACCAGGTACAACAACCTGCCCATCGCCTCCGGCACCGTATGGGACGAGTACATCAAAGGCGGCAGCTCGGGCGGCAGTTCGGCCAACTACACCAAGACCTCGGCCACCTATAGCTGGGACGCCTCGGCCGCCACGGCCTCGGGCTGCACCGGCGACGACCAGGCGGTAACCATCACCCTGCCGTTCACCTTCAACTTCTACGGCACCAACTACACCTCCATCAACGTCTGCTCCAACGGGTTCCTGAATTTCGGCACCACCTCCACCGCCTACAGCCCGGCCGCCATCCCCAACACCGCAGCGCCGAACGCCCTGATCGCCGGACTGTGGAGGGACCTGAACCCGTCGGGCGGCGGCACCATCACCTACTACTCTTCCTCCACCAAGTTCGTGGTGTCGTTCAACGCGGTCAAGAATTACTCCAATACCAGCGCCCAGACCTTTCAGATGATCCTGACCCCGGACGGCAAGATCAAAATCCAGTGGGGCAGCATCACCACGGCCGAGACCTATGTCTCCGGCGTGGAGAATTCCGGCGGGACCGTGGGCACCGGCGCTACCGCGGCTTCCAACTCGGCGGCGCTGTTCACTCCGCCGGCCTCCTGGAGCAGCCCGGCCCAGGACAACGATCCCAACGTCCGGCTGAACACCGCGTCAGTTCCGGTTGCCGCCATGCTGGCCCAGAATACGCCCAACCCGGTGAGGGGCAAGACCCTGATCTCCTTCCAACTGGCGCAGTCCGGACACACTACCCTTAAGATATACAACCTCAACGGCCAGCTGGTAAAGATGCTGGTCGATGCCTTCCAGGCGCCTGGCTATTATGACGTCAGCTGGGATGCCAGGGACGGTGCCGGGCACAGGGTATCGGCCGGCGTCTACCTCTACCAGGTGATCAACGGGAGCTTCCGCGAGTCCCGGAAGATGGTGGTGATGAAATAACCGCCGCCGCATCGGGCAGGTAAATTGGCGACGCGTTGCCGATGCTGTAACCGCCGCCAGAAAAATCTATAGAGGCAACCCTCCGATGGCAACAGGGTTGCCTCTTAATGCAATAATTTTTGTACCGTTGTTTCCCAGGATTGACCACATAAAGCATGCCCTGAGTTAAATTGAATGGGCACATAAACCACAAAATGAGTTTTTTGAATGAATTGTGTCCCCTTCGGCATAGCACTTCGATAAACACTTCGGCCGGGCTCAGTGTGGCAATCAGGGCAGGCTTTTTGTGGCTGAATAGTTACATCCTAAAATCCCGTGAAAATTATAACTATGTCAACGATGGTAACCGTATCTGGAATGCTTTGAAAATCATATTTTGCTTTTTTGATATTTCCGTAAGCAGGCTGGTGCCGGAATCAAGATCAATCCGTTTGAGCTTTTTC
>JACQXR010000122.1 GCA_016208585.1 candidate division TA06 bacterium
ATTCGTGTTCGTAGAATGGGACATCGAAAAAGAATGGCTCCGGATATACTCCGAGTATAAAAGGGTCATTACATTAATATCCGAAATAAAGTTCACCCTCAATATATAGGCATCGGGGGGTGTACGGTTTCATACCAAAGTCAACCGTTATTCATTTGAGGATAAGCTCTTAGTGTAGCCTGAGGTAATAATAATGGCCGGCAGCTGATACTACCGACCTGAAAATTGACTGCATGATATATGTTATCTGGCCTGCCAGACGACCTGCTTGCCGTAGTCGCAACGAAGGTGAAAGCCTGCCGATTATTTTTGCCCGCTTGGGCGCAGTCTGGCGGAGAGTCAGGGATTTGAACCCCGGATCCCGTTCATCACGGGATACACGATTTCGAGTCGTGCGCCTTCAGCCAGCTCGGCCAACTCTCCGCAAATATTTACTAAATAAAACAAACACGGAGTATGTCTTTGTGCGCCTTTCCCGCCTTGGGCGGGACCCCGCTGCGGCGGTGGCAGCCAGCTCGGCTCACCTCCGCTTGGGGCGGAGGGACCCCGCCGCTATTATATTCCAATCATTGTGGCGGTGGCAACTCTCCGCTTATTTATTAACCAACTTTTTAAAGGCATTGCCGCTTTTATATCTCTTAATCTGGCGCTCACGCCGAAATGCGTCTTCTTTAGTCTTGAATTCTTCTGTATGCACTATAACAAACGGTCCGCTATTTTTGATGGACTTGGTTTGGTTTGCGTTATGTCGCTTTAAACGCTGTACCAAGTCTGAAGTGTAGCCGGTATAATAGTTCTTTGTCGTAATGCTTTGAATGATATAGACCCAATACATAATCGTGCGCCTTTCCCGCCTGGAGTGGGGAACCCGCTGCTGCTGCTGCTCGCCTCTGTTGCCGGTGCCAGGCCAGAAAACAATGGATCAGGCCCGGGGCCTCTTGTTGATCATCTGCCGCAGGACCCCGGTGACGAATCTAGTTTTCCAGTCTTCCATTGACTTGGAAAGTTCAACCCGCATGGCTTCCAAGAACGGCTCGACGTTCTCCGGCGTCGCGGCCTCCAGCTTGAGGCCGGCAGTTTGCTCGATCTTCCGGATGGTATCCTCCGGCGCTTCAGGAGCGTAGCGCTGGAAGATATCGAGGATCGTGTGTTTTATATTGCTTTCGTCCGTGTCGATCGTCATGGTCAGGATCCTGTCAAATATTTGTCCACCTGCATCTGCAGACGCTGAGGCGGGGCCATCACGAACCGGCAATCGCCGGCTCCGGCGGCGAGGCACATTATCTCCCGGGCGTCGAGCTCGATCCCGAAGCTGAACGAGCACCATCCCGCCGAATATCCCGCCGAGAACAGGCATACCGGGTGGTCGCTCCGTTTTCCCTGGCGCAGGCAGGCAGCCGACTCAAACGTATTGGGATGGTTGTAAACCAGCAGGTAGTTCTCATCGGGCGTGGGCCTGCTTTCGGGCAGAATGTCCACAAACGCCCAGCCGGTGTGGCTGAAATGGACCGGGCCGGCCGACAACCGCTGGATAGGATCCTTCAACCCCAGCTTTTCGGCGAAATGCCGGGCATCGCTGCGTCCCACGGTTTTAGCCAGATCGTAGAGAAACGAAGCGGCGACCTCAGCGCCAAAATCGGCGATCATCTTGTTCCGCAGCGAAAGGAAAATGGATTCTCCCCGCATCAGGATATAGCGTTCTCCGCCGATGGTGATGACTCCCTTGGTCGGGTCCGACACCATGCTGGCGAAAAAGGAACGGACGTTCTTTTCGGCCTCCGCAAATATTGACTCGAATTGTGCGGGGACTTTTACCGTTTGTGCCATTTTATCTCCTTTGTTAAAATATTTACATCATTTTTATTAATGGGGGCAATAAATAAATTGCACGGATTTTCTCTGATTACGCCGATTCCAAACCGTACCTGCGTGCCTGCCTATGCCGAAGCGGCTACGCGCAGGCAGGCCATGGTGCGCTTCAGCACGCCATGCCCCGCCTAAAGGCGAGGCTCCGCTTTGCCACCGCTTTGCGGGGCAAGCGGGGCCGTGGGCAGGCGTGGAGGAGAGGTTGCTAATATGAAAGCGTAAGCGGATAGAATGCAACAAATATATTGACCGGGTTAATATATCATGGACGCCGTTGAAAGTCAAAGTTTTTCCGTTTTTCTTTAAAAAAGTCTTTCAGTAGTTTTGAAGATTCTTCCCGTAAAACGCCGCTTTTGATTTCTATCCTGTGATTGAGGCGCCTGTCCCCGGCGATATTAAATGCCGAGCCGCAGGCACCGGCCTTGGGGTCAACTGCCGCAAATACCAGCCGGTCGATCCGGGCCAGCGCCATGGCTCCGGCGCACATGGTACAGGGCTCCAGGGTTACATACAGGGTACAGCCGGTAAGCCGCCAGCGGCCAAGCTTTTTTGCAGCTTGTGCCAGGGCGATGATCTCGGCGTGCCGGGAGGCGTCTTGTTTTGTCTCCACTTGGTTCCAGCCCCGCCCCACGATCCTGCCACTGTAAACGACCACGGCCCCGACCGGGACTTCGTTGTTCAGGGCCGCCTTTTGGGCCAGCTTCAGGGCCCGTTGCATATATGGCAGGTCTTGGTCGGTCATAAAAATGGTACGCCCGAGAGGATTTGAACCTCTAACCTACGGATTCGTAGTCCGTTGCTCTATCCAGTTGGGCTACGGGCGCACAAATGGTTTCGTTTGATCAAAGCAAGAACGTAACTATTTAGCCATCAGATTTTTTTCACACCAGGCTCACAAGAGTCTTATTGGCTATACGGCAGGACGATAACTCAGTGCCGGTTCGTGATGGCGAATTACCCCAGAAACTCTGCCAAAGGGCTCGCTACCGGGGCTTCTGGGCGGGCTTTGAGGCCCTTCGATTTAACTCAGGGCCTGTTTGGTGTGATGAAAGGCTGGCCCGAATAGTTACTCCAGAACTCTAATTATAACTTGTTAAGGCATTTCAAGTCAAGCCATTTTTAGGGGGCGAATAAAAAATAAAATAAAAGGCTTGTAATTTTAAAAACTAATTGATACAATATCAAACTGGAGCAGCAGTCGTTATTTTTTAACGGAGATTAAATAATGAAACTAGACGCCAGCCTGGTAAAATATTTGGGCCAGCCATTGGCCGAAAAATTAGAGAGCGGAAAACTTTCGGGCGAGGAAACCCGGCAAGCCTCCGAGAAGCTCAACCGACTATTTGCGGCGTTGTCGCCCTACCTGCCGAGGGGGCTGCACGCCCGGCGGCAGGGACTGATCAAGGGCGAAAAGCTGACGGCCGCCATCCTGCTGGCCGACGTCTCCGGGTTCACCACTTTATCGGAACGGCTTTCCCGCACCGGCAAGGAGGGGGCCGAGGAGGTCACCAGCATCATCAACGGCTATTTTTCGCCGCTGATAAAAATCGCCCTGAAATACGGGGGGGACCTAATCCGCTTTGGCGGCGATTCCATCACCGTTATTTTTGAGCCCCTTCCGGACGAAACCGCCGGCAAAGAACGCCGGGCCGCCCAGGCCGCCTGGGAGATGGCCGAGTTCGTAAAAAATTTTGCCGAGGTAAAAACCTCCATCGGCTCGTTCCCGGTGGGCCTGCACCTGGCTTTGCACACCGGAAGCTTTACCATCTGCCGGGTGGGAAGCGAAAAGGAAGGCCTGCAGTACCTGCTGGCCGGCCAATCGGCCGCCGCGGCCGCCAGGCTGGAGGACGAAGCCGAGGCCGGGCAGATCCTAATTTCCAAAGAAATGCACCAGGCTCTGACCGGATCGGTAAAGGACGAAAAAAAATCCGGGGATACCTTCCAGCTTCTGGAATTGACGGACCAGGCTCCGGCCGGCCTGGAGCAAAAAGAGGAAGCCGACCTCAGCCCCGAAACCATGGCCCAAAAGATCCAGGATCTGGCCGCCTACCTGCCGCCTTGGCTTTTCCAAAGGATGATCGCCGACCCCAAGTCCGGGGCCCAGAGCGGGGAGCATACCCGGGCCACGGCGCTGTTCCTGAGTTTTTCCGGCCTGGATTTTGACCACGACGCCAGCGCGGTGGCCAAACTGCAGAACTATTACCAGGTGCTGCAGCAGACGGTGAAATCTTACGACGGGCATCTCAACAAGATTGACTCCGGCCAGGACGGCCAAAGGGCTTTGATCCTTTTCGGCGCCCCCCAATCCCACGAGGACGACGAGATAAGGGCCGCCCTCTGCGGGCTGGAGATGCTTTCGCATCAGGAGTTTTCCTACGGCGGCATGCACCAGAAATTCGGCATCAATTCAGGCTATGTCTTTGCCGGGACGGTGGGCTCGGCGGCCCGCCGGGAATACACCGCCATGGGCGACGAGGTCAACCTGGCCGCCCGGCTGATGGGCTCGGCCCAGGACGAGGAGCTTTTGATCACCGAGGCCACCCACCGCAAATGCAAGAACAAGTTCCTGGCCGAGCCCCTGGGCGAGCGCCAGTTCAAGGGCAAGGCGCACCCCATCAGCATCTTTAAAGTGACCGCCAAAAAAGAGGTGGGCGAAGACATCTTTGCCAAGTGGATCTCCGAGTCCAAGGCCATCGTGGGGCGGAGCCAGGAGCGGGAGCTTTTAAACCAGGCCATCGAAAAAACCCTGTTGGGCAAGGGCCAGATTGTGTCCATAGCGGGCGAGGCCGGCATCGGCAAGTCGCGGCTGACCCGCGACCTCACCAGCCGCTGGATGGAGCGGGGCTACACCCTGTTCGGCGGCAGTTGCCAGTCGTACGGCCAGGCCATCAGCTATCTGCCCTGGTCCGAACTTTTGGAAGCCTATCTGGGGCTTAAAAAGACCGACAGCCCGGAGCAGAAGGCCCGAAAGATCGAAAAAGCCCTGGCCATAATAGATCCCCAACTGAAGGACTGGGCCCCGATCATAGGAGAGATCACCGGGGCGCAGATGCCAGAGACCCAACTCACCAAATCTCTGGACGCCAAGCTGCGCCAGCAGAGGCTGTTCGACCTGGCGCTGGACCTGGCAAGCTGGGGCGCCTCTCAGGAGCCGTTGATGCTGATTTTGGAGGACCTGCACTGGGCCGACGGCGCCTCCATGGAACTGCTGAACTATCTGGCCCGCAACATCGGGGAAAAGGCCATCCTGTTATGCCTGGTCTACCGGCCGCTGGAGACCCAGCACGAATTCGCCGCCAAGGACTACCACCAGGCCATCAACCTGAAAGAGCTGACCCCGGAAGAGAGCCTGGAATTGGTGCATTCGCTGCTTGCCATCGAGGGCATGCCGCCGGAGTTGGAGGCGCTGATCCTGAAGAAGAGCCAGGGCAACCCCTTCTTCGTGGAAGAGGTGGTCAAGTCGTTGATCGAGCAGAAGGTGGTGGACCAGAAGGACGGCAAGTGGCAGGTGGTGGCCTCGGAGGTTAAGAACGTCAACATCCCCGACACCGTCCAGGGGGTCATCAAGAGCCGGGTGGACCGCTTAAGCTACGAGACCAAGGAGGCGCTGCAGTTCGCCTCGGTGATCGGGCGGGAGTTCAGCTTTAACCTGCTGTCCGGCATCTATCCCCAAAAGGAGCAGATCAAGCCGGCGCTGGCCGACCTCAACCGCTTTGACCTGGTGCTGCTGGAAGGCGAGGACGGCTATATGTTCAAGCATATCATGACCCAGGAGGTGGCCTACGACAGCCTGCCCTTTGCCAAGCGCCGGGAGCTGCACAACGCCATCGGCGACCAGTTGGAGGAAGCGCATCAGGGTAAAATCGAAGAGGCTTTTGGCTTGCTGGCCCACCACTATTACCACGCCAACAACTGGGAGCCGGCCTTCTTCTATTCGGTGGAGGCCGGGGACAAGGCTAAGAAGGTCTACGCCAACCAGGAGGCTTTGGCCCACTACGACCGCTCGCTGGAGATCTTCGACAAAATGGTTGAGGCCGGGATGCTGCCGGAACTGACTAAAAGGATCGAGGAAGAGATCAAGGCCGAGGAGGCCAAGAAGTCTGTTGAGATGCAGCAGGGGAAATAGTTTTCCGCATATTTTTAAAATCCGCCGTGTCATTAGCTCCGATCAGAAAGCGCGGTGTGCCTTTGTGATTATTGTTTCTTCATGAAAAGCAACAAGGGAACCGCTGTTATTCAGCGGTTCCCTTGTTGTTTGCACCGCTAAACAAAGAACTTTCATATCAAAACAGCCAGGGCAATGGTATTGGCCGCTAATGATCCATAAGACAAATAAGGCTCGCTAATAATTAGTTCTCCCTGAAAAACACGAAAACTCAGAAAATCCATAACCTATTGATCACAAAATATGTTAAAGTAATATTCTGAATTCAACATTTCGCGCTTTTTCGAGTGTTTAGCGGGTTTTTCAGGGAGAACTAAATACTGTCTCCATAAACGGAAAGCATAACATAAGCGGAGAGTTGCCACCGCCACAATGATTGGAATATAATAGCGGCGGGGTCCCTCCGCCCCAAGCGGAGGTGAGCCGAGCTGGCGGAATCCGCAATATAGTAAACGAAATTAAACAAAAATAATATGCGCTGGAAATCCGATTGCCGCCGCTTTTTGGGTGTCAAACCGTGCCCGATAAGCCCGAACTGCCGGGAATGTAAAAGATATTCTCCCTGGAAGGAGAGATTTCTGATTATAAAATTGGCGGCAAAGGGAGACGTGCTGAGGACTACGCCGTTGGCCCTGGCTCTGAAACAGAAATATCCCGGTTCGAAGATTACCTGGCTGACCGATGCCGATGCCGCTCCCCTGCTTTACAACAATCCATCGGTGGATGAATTGCTAGGTTACGATTTTTACTTCCTGACTCAATTATCGGTCGAAAGATTCGACCGGATAATCTGTTTAGACAAGGAACCGCGGGCCGCCGGTTTAGCCTCCATACTGGCGGGCCGCCGCAAATATGGCTTTGGCTGGGATCCCAAGGGCGCCTTGGTTCCCCTGAACAAAGAGAGCCGATATCTTTATGACTTGGGGTTGTCGGACCGTCTTAAATTTCAAATCAATCAAAAAAGTTACCAGCAACTGATAATAGAGGCTGCCGGGCTTGAATATACCGGGCAGAAATATCAATACCGGGAGACCCCGGAAGAATCCCAATGGGCCGGGGCTTATCTGAGCAACCTGTTTCGCAGAGGAACAGGCCTGCCGCTGATCGGCCTCAACACCGGGGTGGGAAGGGCCTTTCCCACCAAGGCCTGGCCGGTTGAAAATTATGCCCGGCTGGCCCGGAGCATCAACCAGGAGAAAATAGGCCGGGCAATTATCCTGGGCGGACCCGGGGAGAAAGTTTTGGTCAAAAAGATTTCCCACCTGGTTCCCGGAATCTTTGCTTCACCCTGCGATCTTAGCCTCAGGCGGTTTGCGGCCCTGATCTCCCGTCTGGACATCATTGTCAGCGCCGACAGCCTGGCCATGCATCTGGGGATCGCCCTGGAGAGAAAAGTGATCGCTTTATTCGGCCCCACCTGCAGCCAGGAAATTGACCTGTACGGGCGGGGAGAGAAACTGGATCTGAGGCTGGATTGTTCCCCCTGCTATAAAACTTCCTGCGCCGGGGCCAAATGCCTGGCCGGAATTTCCCAGGAGGACGTGCTGGCCGCGGTAAAGAGAAACCTATAATCATGAATTTCAGCCTAGGCATTGCAGCTTATAACGAGGCGGCCAATATCGGCAGATTGCTGGACCGCCTATTAGCATATCAACCCGATGTTTCGGGGCTTTCCGAGATCGTGGTAGTGGCCTCCGGCTGCACCGACGAAACCGAGTCCATCGTCCGGTCATATGCCGCAAAAGACAGCAGGGTCAGGCTGATTACCGAACCGCAGCGGAAGGGAAAGGCCTCGGCAGTCAATCTTTTTATCGAGAAATCGGCGAACGATCTTTTGGCGTTGATGAGCGCGGATGTTTTGCCTGATGACGGCGCCCTGAAGCATCTGATCAAACCATTTTCTAACGATAAGATAGGCGTAACGGCCGGCAGGATAATCCCGGTGAACGATAGGTCCAGTTTCATGGGGTTTTACGGGAACCTGTTCTGGTTACTGCACCATCAGATAGGCCTGCAGAGCTTCAAGGCCGGCGAGGCGGTGGCCTTCCGCAAGGTGTTCTCTTCCATCCCGGCCGATACCGCCACCGACGAGACTTGGATAGTTCAGCAGGTGCTGGAGAAAGGATATCTTTCGCAATACATACCCCAGGCCATTTTCAGGAACCGGGGGCCGGATAATATCGGGGATTTCCTCAAAGTCCGGAGGCGTCATCTTGTCGGCTACTATCACCTCTTGAAATTGAGGCCCGATTGGAAACTGCCCGACACCATGGACAATGTCAAGGTCCTTAAGCTGCTGGTCGGCGAATTTTCATTTACGCCCAAAGAAGCGCTGTTTCTGATAGGCTCGGTCCTTTTGGAATTCTGGGCCAGGGCCCTGGCCCAGTATGATTTTTATCTGGCCGGAAAAAATCCTTTTGTGTGGGATACGGCCGCTTCCACAAAATGCCTGGAGGGAAAAAAGTGAATCCCATTGCCGGACAGATCCCTTACCGGATGTTCAGGGCCTGGGGCTGGCCGGTAATCATGCCGCTGAATTACACCATCAGCGTAACCGCCCGCTGCAATTACCGCTGCGCTACCTGCCGGATATACCAGTCAGACCTCCCCGAAATGACGATCCGCGATTACCGCAGTTTATTTTTATCTTTGGGCCGATCGCCTTATTGGGTCACTTTTTCCGGGGGGGAACCGTTTTTGCGCGGCGATTTCGGGGATATCGTCGAGATGTGCTGCGCCATCTGCCGCCCCCAGCTGGTAAATATCCCCACCAACGGAAGTTTTCCCGAGAAGACGGCGGAAACCGCAGGGAACCTGGCGAAACGGCACCATCATATCAATTTCATCGTCAATGTTTCGATTGATTCCACCGGAGACGAGCAGAACGACATCCGCGGCCATAGGGACGCCTGGCGGAATGCCGCGGCCACGGTCGCAGCGTTGAAGAAGGACCGGCCAGGCAATCTCCTGACAGGCATCGGCACTGTCATCTCAAAAAGAAATCTTGACGGTTTTGCCAGGCATCGCGCGGAACTGGAAAAGCTGGGGGCCGGTTCCATGGTGGCCGAGGTGGCCGAAAACCGGGTGGAGTTGCTGAACGAGAGCTTGGACATCACCCCGTCCCCGGAAGAATATAAGGCGATAGCCGACGACCTGATAGAAGAGATCAAGCTGAAGAAAAGGAAAGGATTGGCCGGCCTGACTCAGGCCTTCCGCAAACAGTACTATGGCTATGTCTATAAAATTCTCAGGGGCGAAAAGGGACTGCCCTGCTATGCCGGTTTTGCTTCGGTCCAGATAATGCCGGACGGGGCCGTCTGGGGTTGTTGCATCAGGGGCGATGAGATGGGCCGGCTACCGGATTATGATTACGATTTAAAAAAACTGTGGCATTCTGATAAAGCTGCCGAAACCAGGGGAAAAATAAAATTACGTCGCTGCGCTTGTCCTTTGGCAAATGCGGCTTACACCAATATGATGTTAAATACGGCAACGTCTTTTAAAATATTGGGGAAAATAGTTTTTGAGGGGATGGAATGAATATCAGGGAATATTATGAACTATATTGGAGCGGCGGAGGTTATTTGCCCCCGGATAGCGAGTTGTTGACTTTTAAGAGGAATTTTTTATTTCAGGCGATTAAGGGCTCGCAGGATTTGAGCATTCTGGACCTTGGCTGCGGCGACGGCCGGGTGTCGGCGGGATTTAAAAGAGAATATACTGTTTTTGGAATAGACATTTCAACCAAAGCGCTATTGGAAGCCCAAAAGCGCGGCCTCCTTTCGGTCCTTTATCAGGATGAAACGCTTCCCTTTAAGGATTCTACTTTTGATGTCATCATAACCTTTGATATTCTTGAACATCTGTTTGATCCTGAACATTTACTGCAAGAAGTCCGAAGGGTTTTAAAGCCCAAAGGTCTATTATTGTTGGCTGTGCCCAATGCTGGGATGCTGTATAATCGCTGGTATTTTTTGTTTACCGGACAATTCCGGGATTTCACAGCCGTAAGCGACCGAACCATGCCGGGTTGCAGCATTCAAGAGCATATTCGCTTTTTCAGCCGGAAGGGTATTCTGACGATGTTAAAACGGCTTGGATTTGCGGCGGAAAAGGCGGAGTATTGGTTTCCCAGAAAATTTTACCGGCCAGGATTTTCAAAATTCAGCTTTTTAGGCTCAATGATCATTCTTTTTAGATTGGAAAAACTTTTCCCGACTCTTTTGGCGCAAGTATTTTTTATTAAAGCTGGGAAACAGGCCGCTGATTTGAATTATAAAAACACCATCAGAAGATAATGTATTTTTTAGGGTTAACATCCGGCAACCATGACAGCTCCGCCGCCCTGGTCAAGGATGGCGAGTTAATAGCGGCGGCCCAGGAGGAGCGTTTTGACCGCCGGAAACACTCGGCCGCTTTCCCCAAACAAGCAGTGCGTTTTTGTTTGGAAAATGCCGGGATTTCCCTTGCCGAGCTAACCGGAGTAGGTTTCTATTGGCGGCCGTGGGCCAGTCTTTACGCCAAGGCATTTTGGCTTCTCAAGTACTTTCCCTATTCATTGGGCCTGTTCAAAGAGGGGATGAATCCGCATAATTTTTTAAAGATGCAACTGATAGATGAGGAGCTAAAGAGGAGTTTCGGCTGCTCCCGGACGATTCCGGTAAGATTTTATGACCACCACTTGACGCATGCCGCCAGCGCTTTTTTTCTCTCGCCATTTGAACGGGCGGCCATATTAACAATGGATGGCAGCGGAGAATATTTGGCTTGCGGTTTTTACTTGGGACAGGGGAAGAGCATTAAAAAATGCGGAGGGTTACCCTTTCCCAATTCTTTGGGCTATCTCTACTCAGCCGTTACGGAATATCTGGGATTTGAGAAGAATGAGGGGGAGGGAACAGTGATGGGTTTGGCCGCCTACGGTAAACCCGCTTATGCCGAAGCCTTTAGAAAAATAGTTCGGTTAAATCCCAATTCTCACCACCATCCTTATGACATAGATTGGCGCTTCTTCAGCTTTGCCTTAGGGGAGAGCCGGTGGTATTCGTCAAGGCTTTGTCAACTTTTAGGGCCTCCCAGAGAAAAGAATGAGGAAATAACAAAAAGACATCAGGACATTGCCGCGAGCTTGCAGCTCATGCTGGAAGAAGCCGTATTAGCGTTGGCTTTCTGGCTGCATCGGCACACCGGGCAGGAGTCGCTTTGTTTGGCCGGCGGCCTGGCGTTGAATTGCGCTGTTAATGGCCGTTTATTGCTAGAAGGGCCTTTCAAGAACATTTTTATTCAGCCGGCGGCTAATGACGCGGGCTGCAGTTTGGGCGCGGCTCTTTTGCCGGCATTTGCCGGACTTCCCGAGAGCAGGCGGGCGCCCCTGTCGGATGTCTATTTCGGACCAGCTTATTCCGATGAGAAGTGTCTCAGGGCTATAAAAATTGCCCGGTTAAAATATCAATATTGTTCGCAGCCTTCTGTTGAAGCGGCCCGCTTGCTTGCCCTGGGGAAAGTCATCGGCTGGTTCCAAGGGAGAATGGAATTTGGACCCCGGGCCCTGGGAAATCGCAGTATTATAGCCGACCCTTCAAAGCCGGAGATGAAAAATATAGTGAATGCAAAAGTAAAATTTAGAGAACCATTTCGTCCCTTTGCTCCGGCCATATTATTGGAAGATAGAGAGAGATTCCTAAGAGATTCTACCCCTTCTCCATATATGCTTTTAGCCTTTAAGGTTAAACCAGAAATGGCAAATTTAATTCCTGCTACTGTTCATTTAGATGGGACGGCCAGGGTTCAAACTGTAAGTCACCAGCAAAACCCGTTATTTTATGACTTAATTGTTGAATTTAGAAAGCTCACTGGTCTGGGGGCAGTGCTAAATACTTCATTTAACTTAAAAGGCGAACCAATAGTTTGTTCTCCTGAGGATGCTATATCTACCTTCCAGCGCAGTCAGATGGATTGCCTGTTTATAGGGCGCTACTTGGTAAAAAGGATTCAGTGAAAAATGAAAATTGTTTTATTGAACCCTCCTGGCAAAAAACTGTATTTGCGGGACAACTATTGCGCCAAAGTCTCCAAAACTGGCTATATCAATCCGCCGGTTGATTTAATTGTCATAAGCGGCTGGCTGTGGAATAAACACAAACTTAAAGCGGTTGATGCCATCGTCCAGAGGTTATCTCCACCAAAGACAATGTCCGAAATTCTGGCGTTTAAATCACAAGCAGCAATAGTCTTGACCAGCCGGCTTTCCTGGCCCGAGGATGTTATATTTTTAAGACAATTGAAGAATGAACTGCCAGATTTACTACTCATCGGTTGCGGCGATTTATTTTTAGCAAATTGGAGCAAAGAGGAGTGGCAATCTATATTTGAAGCGGTGATTTTTGATTATACCACTCCTAATTTAGCAAGATTTCTTGATGAGTTTGAGAAAAGGGTTGAGCATAGCTTTACTTATGAGGGAATAGCTTTTAAAAAAGACAATGGTAGTTGGGTAGGGAAGTGGCAGGCAGCGAGCGGCGAATATCGCATTCCCATATCCCAGCATGAACTCTTCCCACTGCGGCTTTATCGCCATCCTTTTTTAAGGCGTCTGCCATACACCGTGGTGGTCAGCGATTTCGGCTGCCCGTATCGTTGTAGTTTCTGTCTTTCAGGGGTCTTGGGCTATAAATTCAGGCCGGTTTCGGATGTGATTGAAGAATTGCTCTACTTGAAATCATTAGGAGTTAAAGAGATCTTTTTTGGCGACCAATGTTATGGAGTGCCGCGGGAGCGCAATGAAGAAATGATGAAAACAATGTTGGTTAATAATTTAAAATTTGGCTGGGGGTGCTATACCCGGATAGATGCGGTGGATAAGGAATTATTATCGTTGATGAAAAGGGCCGGCTGTCATACGATCGTCTTTGGCCTGGAGAGCGCCACGCCTGAAATATGCCGTCAGATTCATAAGGCAATAGATGTTGACCGCGCTAAAGAGGCGTTGAGCTGGTGTCAGAAGCTGAAAATTCAAACCGTAGCTACATTTATTTTTGGACTTCCCGGTGAAAGCAAAAAAGAATGTTTAAAAACAATGGAACTGGCTATGACTCTTAACTTAGATTATGCCTCGTTTAATCTGGCTACTCCTCGTCCTTTGAAAAGGGCATTAGGGATTAAAAGTATTACACAGGCACTAATCATAGCTCAAAATGCATTGGAACTTTTAAGAGAGAGTTTTAAGAAATGATTGCCGGTATAATGATACCCACTTATTGCGAGGCGAAAAACATTCGCCCGCTGGTGGAGGAGATTTTATCCTTGAACCTTGACTTGAAAATACTGATCGTGGACGATTGTTCTCCCGACGGCACCGGTTTGATTGCCCAAGAATTAGCCCGCCGGCATCCGGAGCGGGTGGCGGTGATGGAGCGGCTGACCGAGCGGGGCCGGGGAGTGGCCGGCCTTGCCGGATTCAAGGAGATATTGACCTGGCCGGCGAAGTACGTGGTCGAAATGGATGCCGACTTTTCGCACCATCCCCGCTATTTGCCGGCCATGCTGGAGGCGATGGAGGACTGCGACGTGGCGGTCGGTTCGCGGTTCGTCAGGGGGGGGCGCGATTGCGGACGGCCCTGGCTGCGCCGTTTGATAACTTTTTTCGCCAACATTTATATTCGCCGGATTTTAGAAATAAAGATTCGTGATGGCACATCGGGTTACCGCTGCTTCCGACGAGAAGTTTTAGAATCCATTGATCTGGACCATGCCATCTCTTTGGGGCCTTCGGTAGTCCAGGAAATTCTATACAAAGCTCATTTAAAAGGCTTTCGTTTGAAAGAGATACCCGTGGTCTTTATAGATAGAGTCCGGGGACGCTCCACCTTTAATTGGCAGGTCTTTATAGAAGGATTTTTGATGATTTTAGTATTGTGGTTTCTATTCTCGCGGATAAGAAGATTGCCGACGGCCGAGGAAATAGAACTGTATACTAATGAAATTTTGCGGAATTCAAGAACCGCTAACGAATGAAAAAATGTACGATCTGTCGGCATTACAACAACCACGAAGGCCTTTTAAGATGGCAGATAAAAAAGAAGAATTATATCATCACATCGTAGGTGGGAGGAAATTCCTTGAATTAGCGCTTTCGGTCATGAAGACTGAAGGCCAAAGAAGGCCCATCGGCATAATATTGGACGCGGGCTGCGGCTCGGGGAATTTGTGCCGGGCAATGGCCGAAGCGGGATATCAAGCGGTCGGGGTGGACATCTCGGCTTGCGCTATAGAAGAAGCCAAAAAACTTGCGGCCGGTCTTTCGGCAGAATTTGTCCAGGCTGATATTACTGCCTGGAATGAAACCCGAAGGTTTGACGCCGTGACATTTACTTACGCCTTGGAACATATTCCCGACCCGGTTCAAGCGTTGGCGCAGATTAAACGCCTGACCAAGCCGCAAGGCGTGGTTTTGATAGCCATACCCAATGGCCATGGCCCTTATGAGATATTCAGTCTGATTCCCAAAAAGCTTGGGCTGGCCAGGCGGCTAAGGCCGTTCTTTATAAATGATCCATTGGTTAGAAAGATGTTAGCCGGATTTAGCTCCAATTTTGAGGATAATCCCCACCTGCACTACTTTAGCCTGAATAAAGCAGTGGAACTATTTTTGCGGACCGGATTTGAGGTGGAGCGGTATTACAAAGTCGGGTCCTTTCTGCTCGCTTTGCATTTACCGGTAGTCAACCGCATCCTTCAACGGCGCCGGGCTTTTGAATTTTTCGATCGCTTAGACGGCGTATTTTCTAAACTGTTGCCGGCCCGGTTGGCCGCGGGTTGGCTGTTCGTCTTAAGACCGGGCAAAAAGTAAGGGCGGTAATTTATGAAAAACTTTAAAGAAATATTTATAAAAAACTGGCGGTGGCGCCTGGTTTTTGCGTCTGTAGTTTTATTGGTTCTAACGCTGTCAATAATTCCTGCTTCCGACCCTGATTTGTGGATAATCCTGAGCACCGGCCGGTTTATTGCGGAGACCGGCCAGATTCCAGCGATAGACGCCTGGAGCTATACCGCTTTGGGAGAGCCCTGGATAATGCATGAATGGCTCGCCAGTTTGCTCTTTTACGGCCTGTATTCTTTTGCCGGCATAAATGGAATTATTCTATTCAAGGCGCTCCTGCTGGTTATAATCTTTGCCGCCGTCCTGCTGTTGATGCGCAAGAAAAAGGTAAGCCCCATTATCGCCCTCCTGACCGCCGGATTGGCGGCGGCCGCGGCCCAAATCGGCTTTGCCGAGAGAATCCAAATATTCACCTTCGCCGCTCTTATCGGTCTTGTCTGGCTGCTGGAACTATTCAGGCAAAACCAGGTTTCATCCAAAATTTTCCTGCTGGTCATTGGAGCGGGCTTTGCCGTTTGGGCCAATTTGCATTTAGGCTTAGTCTTTGGATTATTTCTTTTGGCCGTTTCCTGTCTTGATGAAATTTTAGCGGGATTTTCAGGAAAAGGCTGGAAGAAGTTTAATCTCCTTTTGTTTGGGGCAACTATAGCCGCGCTGGTTACGGCCGTCAACCCTTACGGATTCCGGCTGCTATTTGAAGCCTTGAAATACCTCATTGATCCCGAGACGAGGAAATTCGCCGTCCTGATCGGTCAGACAATATCCGAGTATGGCCCCTTATTGTCCCCCATAATTTCCCAGCATCCTTTCGTGTTATACGGGATTATCTGGATGGGATTTTCCGGATTAGGATTAGGCTTAAATTGGCGTAAAGTCAAAATATCCGAAGCCGTAGTTTGGCTCATCTTGGCGGCTTTAACCTTGAAGGCAAGCCGGTATTTGTCTTTTTTAGTATTACTAACCATGGCGCCGACGGCGGTCCACTGGCATCAAGCGGCGGCGTCCTTTTTCCAAAAAAGACGGCTTCGGCAGCCCGTCGCTAGCGGTTTGAAAAATGCGGCATTGGCCACGGTTTGTGTTATGGGGGCGCTCGTCATCGGATACATCTTTCATTTTGGCTGGAACTCCGGCCGGGGGAGATGGGAACGCGCCGGCTGGGGATGGAAGCCCCGGGTTTTTTCCGAAAAGGCGGCGGCCTTTTTGAAAACTTCCGGGGACAATTCTCCGGCGTTTAACAGTTACCGGCTGGGCGGTTTTTTGTTATGGCATCGGGCGCCGGTATTTATTGACGGCCGCTTGAGCCCTTACCGGAAAATACTTTCCGATTATAATAAAATCATGCTGGGCAATCTTAATCTGCTTGATAAATACAAAGTTGATTGGCTGATATTGGACTATCCCGAAACCGGCCAGACTTCCCGCCTTCATCAAATTCTCTCAAAATGCCCGGATTGGGCGCTGGTCTTCTGGGACGACGTATGTCTGATATATGCGCGCCGTTGCGGGAAGCAGCGCGATTTAATCGCTAAATACGAATACCGTTATGTCAATCCAGCCGCTCCTGATTTGGAGATCGCGCCGGATAAATTTCTGCCGGAGATAGAGAGACGACTGCGGGAAGACCAAAATCTGGCGACGCCGCATCTGATAGCCTATAACTATTATTTTTATCGTCAGGATTGGCGGATGGCGGAACAATGCCTCATGGCCGGCTTGAAGATTGACCCTGATGAGGGCAGTCTTTATAACAATCTGGGCAATGTGTGGCGGACCAAGGGCCGGCTTGAGGAAGCAATTGCCGCCTATCGCCGGGCGGCAAAGTTGGACCCCAATTTATCCGAAGCTTACTGTAATTGGGGCTACCTTATGGAATCCCGGAGATTTTATGAAAAAGCAAAAAAATTATACCTCACCGCGACAAAAGTTGCCCCCTCGGACCCTTGGCCGTATAATAGATTGGGAATAATTGAAATGAAACGAGGGAACCGCCAAAAGGCCGTAGAGTATTGGCGCAAAGGAGCGGCAATTGACCCGGCCTCGGAGGCCGCAAAAAATTTGAAAAACGCCGGCTGGTAATTTATCGCCTTGGCGGGGTGTACTTGTGCTGAACCAAGTTGAAGCATCAAAACCACCGGCCGTACTTCTGCTGAGTGTATCAGTATCAAAGTCAGGCAAGCGGGTAACAATGGTGAAATTTTTGGACAAATTAGCGCAAAGTGCAAAAAATACACTTCAGCAACTCATTGTAAATCAATGTATTTATATTATGAACGGTAAAATATTGCATTTATTAAAGAAACAAAGAAATAATACATATAGCTTTAAATAGATCAGAACAGCATATAACATTATGCAAATGAATAAATTACCTATTAACAATCCGATCCGGACCGCCTCTGGTATATTAATTGCATATTTTTTAAACGTTAATGAAAATATTAACCAATATTAACCAAAATTAATAAAACAGGAGAAAATCATGAAGAACATCACCAAGTGGTTAGTGGTTCTGGCTTTAGTGGTTTTGGCGGTCAATGCCTTTGCCATACCTGCCAGGCCCCGCCCGACCACGCTTACCCAGCCCGACGGCAGCAAATTTACCGTCCTATTAAAGGGTGACGAGCATTTTAGCTGGGCCGAAGATATGGATGGCTATTCCATCATCCAAAATAAAGACGGCTGGTGGACTTTTGCCGGGCAGGAAAACGGCCTGCTGGTTCCAACCAATCTGATGGTTGGCCGGGCCGCCTGCCCCTACAAGCCGCATTTACGGCCCAATGCCGAGGCGATCTCCAAACTGCCCCGGAACAAACACCTGCAGATAAACGTTACCGACGAGCAGCGGGACAAATGGGCCAAGGAGACCCTTTACGGAGTGGGCGGAACCAAGGAAAAACCCAGCAAGGCACCCACCGGCAAAAAATATTGCAACGTCCTCCTCGGCAATTTCAGCGACAGCACTTTCCAGATTTTCTCCGACAAGGACCCCAACCCCTGGACCATTTTTCCCAAGAGCATTTACCAGCATATGCTGACCCTTATTCCGGGCGATGCCGACTCTCTCAAGCCGGTGGTGGCCGACAGTTCTAAAGCCCCCAGCATGAGCAACTACTATTGGGAGTGTTCCTATAATAAGCTGTGGTGGGGCCATTACACCTGGGGCGACGACCAGATCACCGGGGTGGATACCATCCGCGCTTCGGGTAAAACCTGGAGCGGCGCCGACGGCAACACCACCGGTTACATGAAGGCCGCCGCCGATGCCGCCAATGCCGCGGTCGATTTCCGCGATCCCAACGATAATGCCGTCCAGGCCGGCCTGATAGTGGTGCACCCCGGCCCCGGCGAGGAGGAATCGGGTCGCGAAAACGATATCTGGTCGGCCTCCTATTCCGGCTTGGGCTGGAGCTTGGACGGCATCACGGTGGACAAGTGCATCGTCTGCCCCCAGAACGGCCAGTTGGGCGTGTTCGCCCACGAGATGTTCCACCAGCTAGGCGCGCCGGACCTTTACGATTACGGCTATAGCGGCGAACCCTGGGGCGAGTGGACCTTAATGGCCTCAGGCTCCTGGAACGGCGAACCGGGCGGCTCCCAGCCTTCGTTCCCGGGCGGACACCTGACTTACGATATTAACGGCGATCTGGGCGCCGTTGACGGCTGGCTGCCGGCCGGAGCGTCGGGCAAATCCGACTCCATCTCCAGCGCCTACCTCGGCGACGGAGAGTATACCGTCGCCTGTTTGGACTCAGTCGGCGAGGCCGACCGGGGCAATGTTACCAGCGGCATCCGGCTGTGGCGGATCCGCAACAACGCCTTCCGCGATTCGGCCCAGGTGTTCTTCGTGGAAGTGCGCAACCGCACCCCCCCCTACGAAATAGGCCTGCCCGAGAACGGCATCCTCATCACCCACATAGATACCCGGATGGCGGGTACGGCGCCGAACTTCAACGGCGGACCGCCTGGCAAAAAATATTATTATTCCTGGGTGGAAAATCCCGGCGTCAACCCCAATTTAAACTATGCCGCCGGGGACTCCAACTTCCCCCGCAACCCGGCCAACGCCGCTTATTCGGCCGACGATGTCAGCTCCGGGGGATATATTGAAAACGCCATCGACTCGCTGTCCGTTCCCAATTGCAAGACCAACCGCGGCACCGGCAACGGCGACGGCAACGGACCCTGGATCTATGACGTCTCCAGGGAAGGCCCCACCATGAAATTTAAAGTGGCCCGCACCGGCAAGGCGGCCGCCGTTCCGGTGGTGGGCTATGTGTCCTCGGTGGTGCTGGATCCGGTTACCGCCAACACCGCCAACAACAATAATAGCTTGTTTGATCCCTGGGAGACCGACTCCCTAAAAATGACCTTCCGCAACACCGGCGTGGCCATCACCGCCGGGGCCCAGTGCTCGCTGTATGTGGCGAAGGGAACCCAGTGGGCCTCCGTTACCAACCCCGGCTGGAAACAGGTAGGCGACGGCGCCATAGCCACCGATGCCAGCGGCCAGTGCCTGCCTTTCGTGGTGACAATAAAAAAGGACGCGCCCAAGTTCACCGACATACTCTTTGGAGTGGCCTTCAAGAGCGACACCCCCAGTTACAGCACCACCAGCTATTTTACCCAGAGGATCAGCGGCCTGAAGGTAGTCAAGACCTACGACTTCCAGAACATCCGGGTGGGCGGGACCACCTGGGACTGGCGGATAATGCCCAGCTCGGTGGCGGTATTGGCCGACACCGTGTTTTTGAGCAATGCCAACCTGGACCACTCATCCTGGTCTACCCGGGTTTACGCCGTCAAGAAGAACACCACCAACAACCCGTTGGTGGCCGGCGACACCATCCGCTCCATCAACAACCGGGGATCCGTCCAACAAAACGGCAGATACGGCGGCGGCATCGACATAGACAACAACGGGAAACTGTGGATATCCCTGGCCGACTCGGTGTTCAGGACCAACCGTTCAACTACCACGGAGGCGAATTTCAAGGCCCCCAACGTGGCCTGGGGCGGAACCCCCATGAAGCGCATCCGGGGCATATCCATGGGCCCCTCGGTAATAGATACGGTCGGGCCCGACCCCCTGCCCGGGGACTCCCTGTGGGCTTACTGGCAGAACTACGGCACCGGCGACTTTACCGGCGCCAATGCGAGGTGCGAATCGCTGATAGTAATGAGCAAACCGGCCTCGGGCACCGCGGTCAAGCGCTACGGCTACAGTTGGAATGACACCGCCTACGGCACCCCCGCCGAATATCCCTCGTGGTGGAACGGCCGGGCCGTCGCCTACGACGGCTCCAGCATCTGGACCACCTCGGTTTGGAAGAACTATTTAATCCGCCGGAATGCCGTCGACGCCAAAACCATCGAGGTAATGCCCGGGCCTTCCAGCTACGGCAACTACGGCACCTACGGCGCAGCCATAGAGGTTACCGACTCCTTGGGCGTGCCCTACGCCCCGGTGGGAACCGTGGCCTATGTCCGCGGTGCCGTCGGCACCAAGCACTACCTGTACTGCGGCTCCATGGACGAGGGCAAGATCTACAAAGTTGATGTGACGGATCTGGTGTTACCCACTCCTCCCGACAGCCAGAAGGTGACGGCCATTAGTTCCACCAGCAACAAGATCAAATGGTGGAAGGCCAATGTCGACGAGATGAAGGTAAGCCACTACTTTGTGTACCGCCAGGCCGACGGCGTCACCACCCCGCCGACGCAAGCGGATACGATAGGCAGAAGGCAGCACAGCTTCGGCGGCGGCGCGGCCGACAGCTTCGTCGACAACAACGCCAAGGGCGGCAAGGCCGCGTATACCTATAGCATAAAATCGGTAAACTACTACGGCCTGGGCACCTGGGGCGCCTCGGTCAAGTCCAGCCCGCTGGCGGTGGAGGTTACCAGCTTTGCCTCCTCGGTTTCCGGCTACAGCGTTACCCTGCAGTGGTCCTGGGCCTCGGCCTCGGCCTACCAGTGGAGGATCAAGCGCTCCGCCGACGACCAGAATTACGAGGTCAGAGCGGCCCTGGACGGGGCCGGCAGCAGCAACACCAGCGGCAGCCTGAGCTATACCGATCCGGTGGAGACCGAAGGCACCTACTATTACCAACTGTATGTCGTAGATACATACGACAACGAAAAACTTTCCGGCTCGCTGACAGTGACCGTGGGCAAGGTGCCGCTAAACTACGAGTTGTCGCAAAACTATCCCAATCCGATGGGCCGCGGCGCCACCACCGTCAAGTTCGCCTTAAAGAACCCGGGCAAGGTCAGCCTGGCGGTTTACAACGTGCTGGGCGAGCAGGTGCGGACCCTGGCCAACGATACCCGCAAGGCCGGGTTCTACAGCGTCAACTGGAACGGAACCGACGACAAAGGACGGCAGGTTTCCAACGGCATCTACTTCTACAAGCTGATCTCCGGAGAGTTCTCGTCCACCAAGAAGATGATGGTGCTAAAGTAATCGGCTAGCTTTTTTTACAAATCAAACCCCTCTCCAACTTGGAGAGGGGTTTGATGCAAGACCTCACCGCTTTGCAAGCCACTATATAAGCCTATCTCCCGCCTACGCTCTTGGCTTCCTCCTCCGTTGCCAACTATGGCGGACCACCGCCACAACCCATGGCCCCGCTGCAAGCCAGAGCCTCGCCTTTGGCGGGGCAAGCAAGTCGGCGGGCAGGCAGCGCAGGCTCCCTCGGTCCCTTGGAAAATAAATAAGTGGGTTTGGAACTAACAACCCAACTCAACCCTTTGGTTCCCTTCTCTGGCCCAGAGAAGGGACAGAGGGATGAGTTCGAGAATATACTTCACCGGTTGCTTCCTGAATGAATGGGACTATCATAGGCGGAGAATTTAACTTGTTAGTAGAGTTAGTTAGTTGCGAAGAACCATGGCCCAAAAAAGAAAAATCATCGGCGAGATAATGGTCTCCCTGGGTTACGTAACCTTGGAGCAAATAAACACGGCCCGCTGGCGGCAGATGCAGGGAACGGCCAAACGAATCGGAGAGTGCCTGGTGGAACTGGGGCACGCCACCCGCGACGAAGTGCGCCAGGCTTTGCAGGTACAGGAACTGGACCCGGCGGAGTAGCGCTGGATTACTAATATAGGATGCGCTTACGCCCCGGGGGCAAAATGCAACCTTTTGACAAAGGCTTCGGCAGGGCTTCGATAAGGCTTCGGCAAGGCTTCGATAAACTCAGCCCGGTGGCTCAGCCGGGCCGCTCAGGGCAAGAAATCAAAATGCAAAATGGAGGTGACTGAACAATGTTAAACTTAAAACAGTTAAAACCACAATACATTACAACCGACTCTGGCGAAAAAACAGCAGTTGTTCTGCCTATTTTAGAATTTCAAGAACTTCTTGAAGATGTAGGGGATCTTGCGATAGTGGCTGAACGCAGAGATGAATCCACAATCTCACATGAGGAATTGATTGGTGAATTGAAGATAGATGGATTTATATAAAATCGTATGGAAAAATTCTGCACGAAAAGAACTGGAAAAGATTAAGAGAGAAATCATCCCAAAAATTCTGAAGGCAATTGAATCGTTAGCCTTAAATCCGTTTCCAGCAGGAGTTAGGAAAATCTCTGGCTCTGAGTATACTTATCGTATCAGAGTGGGCGACTACAGAATTGTTTACAGTATTATTTCCCTGAATTCCGTCCCTTTTATATACACTACAAATCGAAAAAAATCGGCAATAACCAGGAAGCCTGGATTAACAATACGTTACAGGGAGCAACG
>JACQXR010000123.1 GCA_016208585.1 candidate division TA06 bacterium
AAAGCTTTGGCGAAATAAATGATTTTTTAGTTTGGCAGAATATTACCGGGTATTCGTGGCGCCTGGAAGATTCTTCGGGGATGCAGGCAGGATAAGGATTGGCTTCGGCGGACGACCGGAGGAATTCAAAAAAAGCATCGCAGCCTTCTCCCAGGCCGTCAGAGAAATAACTAAATACTGATTGGGGTTGAAATCTAGACGGATTTTTGTTAACATTACATTTTAGGGTTTAGCATTTAGACGTTAGCAGGGTTTAGAGTTTCAAGGTTTGGGGCTGTAGCTCAGTTGGTAGAGCGGTACGTTCGCATCGTACAGGCAGTGGGTTCGAATCCCATCAGCTCCACCAGACTTTGCCGTAAAAGCATCAATATTATGCGGGCTTCCTCCTTCGTCCGTCTTAGGCGGACTACGGCGAACACGTCGTCTGGCGGGCCATGTTTTAGAATGGAAACCAATTAGAATCGGTTTAAATCCAACATTATTAATATAAGGAGATCGATATGGCAAAGCGGGTCTACAATTTTTCGGCCGGACCGGGAATGCTGCCCGAGGCGGTGTTGAAAAAGGCTGCGGACGAGATGCTGGACCACCAAGGCTCCGGGATGTCCGTGATGGAAATGAGCCATCGCTCCAAGGTCTACCAGTCGATCATCGACGGGGCGGAAAAATCCCTGCGAGAATTGATGAGCATACCGGCAAATTACAAAGTGCTTTTCCTTCAGGGCGGCGCTTCAATGCAGTTTGCCATGGTCCCGCTGAACCTGATGAAAAAATCGAACAAAGCTGATTATGTCAACACCGGGGAATGGGCGACCAAGGCCATTGCCGAAGCCAAGCGATACGGGGACATCAAGGTGGTGGCCAGCTCCGAACCCGAGGTATTCAACCACCTGCCGGCTCTGGACCCCAAGGAATTCCGACCGGACGCGGACTACGTCCACATGACCACCAACAACACCATCTTCGGCACCTCCTGGAAGAGCTTTCCCGACACCAAGGGCGTGCCGTTAGTGGCGGACATGTCCTCGGATATCCTGTCCAAGGTGGTTGACGTCAAACAATTCGCCCTGATCTATGCCGGGGCCCAGAAGAACATGGGGCCGGCCGGGGTGACCGTGGTCATCATCCGGGACGACATGATAGACTTCTCCAAGCCCGAGACCCCCACCATGCTGAAATACAAAACCCAGGTGGACGGCGGCTCGATGTACAACACGCCGCCCTGCTACGGCATTTACATTATCAAGCTGGTGTGCGAGTATCTGCTGGGCCTGGGAGGGGTGGCGGCCATGGAGAAGATCAACAACCAAAAAGCCGCGATGGTGTACGATGCCATTGATAATTCAAAACTGTTCAAGTGCCATGTCCAGAAGAAAGAGGACCGTTCCATCATGAACATTCCCTTCCGGACCGCCTCGGACGACCTGGACAAAAAATTCCTGAAAGAAGCCGAAGCCGAAGGGCTGGTGAGCTTGAGCGGACACCGGAAGACCGGCGGCATGAGGGCCAGCGTCTATAACGCCATGCCCATGGAAGGGGTGGAGAAATTGGTCGCTTTCATCAAGAAATTCGATCAGGCGAATTCATAAAACAAATATCGAATAACGCAGGCCTGAAAAGCGCCGTTGTCCGCCGGAACGCCGTTTGTCAAAACGGCTGTGGACGAGATAGCACTGATCTTCTCCGCCGGGGGCGGCCTTGGTCCGCCGGACGTAAGCAGTTTTAAAACCAATCAGGCGCGAAAACATAAATCATAAAAACATATGTGGAGGATCCCGAGATGAACGAAGCTGTCCAGAAATATGTAGAGAAGGCCAATAAAATTCAGGCCGAGCGCCAACGCTACATCAAGGAAGAGGTTAAAAAGTGGCGGTTTGATACCATAGCCGTCCACGGCACATATTCGGTAAATGAGGCCATCGAGAACAACCAGGGGGCCATCATCGAGCCCATGTTTCTAAGCTCGGCCCAGGCCTACCGCGATTGCGACGAGATGGAAGCGGCCATGACCTACCAGATCCCCAATTGGGCCTACACCCGGATCCACAACCCTTCGCAGGGCTACTTGGAGGATACCCTGGCCTTGCTGGACGGCTACGGGTCGGGTTGCGAGACCAGCTGCTTCGTGACGGCCTCGGGCATGGCGGCCATCTCGGCGGCCATCCACCCGCTGTTGGCGCACAAGAACGGCGAGGCCGTCAATTTCGTGGCCTGTGCCCAGGTCTACGGCGGCACCTTCCAGCTGTTCAATGTCCGCCGAATGCAGGAGCAGGGCATTGAATGCCGCTGGGTGGGAGACCCCAACAATCTGGACGAATGGAAGTCAAAGATTGACAAGAACACCCGGTTTCTGTACGGCGAGTTGCCGTCCAACCCCGGGCTGTCGTTCTTCGATCTCAAGAAGGTCTGCGCCCTGGCCCACGAACACGGCCTGCCCTTCATCGCCGACTCCACCGTGGCCACGTCGGCCCTGCTGCGGCCGATCGAGCACGGCGCCGACATCGTGGTGCACTCGGTGACCAAGACCATGACCTCGGGCGGCCTGACCATCGCCGGGGCGGTAATCGCCCGCAAGAACATCGTCTGCAACCTTCCCAACGACGCCATGAAGGCCGACTTCGCCCGCTACTGCCTGCTGTGGCCCAACCGCGATTCCGGCGGCTCGCTGTCCCCGCTGCACGCCATCCTGGCCCTCAACGAGATTCGCACCCTGCGCACCCGGATCGACACACTGTCCCAGAGTTCGATGAAGGTGGCCAAATTTCTGGAGCAGCACCCCAAGGTGGCCAAGGTTAACTACCTGGGTCTGGAGAGCCACAAGCTGCATGGGCTGGCGAAGAAATACCTGTGGCTGGTCGACGCCAAATACGACGCCCAGTACGGTAAGGACGTCAACCGCTACGGCCACCTGCTGTCGTTCATTCCCAAGGGCGGCGTGCCGGCCGCGCGGCTGGCGCTGGACGGCCTGAAGCGGATCTGGCGGGCCACCGACCTGGGACGCATAAAATCCATCGCCACCATTCCGGCCATCTCTACCCACCAGCAGATGGGCGAGGAATCGCGCTCCCTGGCGGCCATCCCCGGCGACCTGATCCGGCTGTCGGTGGGCGGCGAGCACCCCGACGACATCATCAATGATCTGGACCAGGCCCTGGCCCTGGCCAAGGTGAAGTAATCAAACGAATGCGGAATGAATCTGTTGTTGACGGGGCATCCCGCGTTTGTAAATAATCCACTCTATTACCGGCTGTTTTGAATAGCACAATGCAACAATTTGCACCTGATAGGAACATCGAGCAGCGGATTTATTACTCAGAACGTATACCCTTCACCGGCCTAAATATCGGTCATATTCAGGGCAAGCTCTGTGGTGAGTGACTTGTACTGAGCTTGCCGAAGTAGCCGAACCAATAGTAGACTTTTCCCCCACCAAAACACCCCGCTACATCGGGGCAAGCTGCGAAATCCGCTAATTATATTGGATTGAAAGAAACAGGAATGTCTACTAATAGACGCTCCTATTAATAACAGCGGTGGTTTTTAGCGTTTTTCGCGCGGGCAAAGGATGTTTTTCAGCGGTAACTAAATACTGATATGACAGACAAAATCACCATACCCGATATCCTGGAAGGCGATCTGGAGTTTGACAGCTCGGTCCGGCCCCAAACTTTTAGCGATTTCGTGGGCCAGGACAAGATAAAGAGCAACCTCAAGGTCTTCATCCAGGCGGCCCAGGGGCGGGGCGAGGCCATAGACCATATGCTGTTCTGCGGGCCGCCGGGCCTGGGCAAGACCACTTTGGCCCAGATCATCGCCAACGAGATGGGGGTCCAGATCAAGGCCACCACCGGCCCGGTGCTGGAGCGGCCGGCCGACCTGGCCGGGATTCTGACCAATCTTCAGGAACACGACGTGCTGTTCATAGATGAGATCCACCGCATCAACCGGATGGTGGAGGAATACATTTATCCGGCCATGGAGGACTACTGCCTGGACATCATGATAGACAAGGGCCCCAGCGCCCGTTCGGTGCGGCTCAATTTACCCAAGTTCACCCTGATCGGGGCCACCACCCGGGCCGGTCTGCTGACCGCGCCGATGCGGACCCGCTTTGGGATGATCAACCGGCTGGATTACTATACCCACGCCAATCTGGAGCAGATCATCACCCGTTCGGCCCAGATATTGAAAGTTGACATCACCGAAAAGGGCGCCAAGGAGATCGCCAAACGTTCCAGAGGAACTCCCAGAGTAGCCAACCGCCTGCTGCGCAGGGTGCGGGACTTTGCCCAGGTGGAATCCGACGGAAAGATCACCGACCAGGTGGCCGACTCGGCCCTGCTGCGGTTAGAAGTAGACGCCTTGGGCCTGGACGACATGGACAAGAGGATACTGGAGGCCATCATCAAAAAATTCAACGGCGGGCCGGTGGGCTTGAATACTTTGGCGGTGGCGGTCAGCGAGGAGGCCGATACCTTGGAAGAAGTGTATGAGCCGTATCTGATCCAGGAGGGTTTCTTGAAGCGCACACCGCGGGGGCGGGAGGCCACGGATCTGGCCTATAGGCATTTGGGGCTGAGTTCGGGGAATAAGCAGACGGCGATGCTTTAGGTGGTTGATTTAAACCGGATTAAAACCTTCTGCGGCACTTCGCCCAACGCCGTTAAAACCCAAATCTGGGCAGTGCTCATCATGTATCTCCTGGTTGCCATTGTCAAGAAACGGCTCTCAATTCCAGGTGATTTACACATTTTTACAGATTTTAGAAGTCAATCTGTTTGAGAAAAGGCCCATTTTACAGGTGTTTCAAGATGCTACCAAACAAGATCCGGCGGGTCAATACCATAACCAATTGCAGCTCTTCGGTTAATGACCGGACACTACTGGTAGCATACCAGTAGTATCCCAATAGACATAAAAGGGATCGTCAGCCAGTGTTTGACGCTTGATGGAAATCCGGCGGAAACCACATTGGCGAAGGGATTATTGAAAGGTCATCAAGCAACCTTTGGTCAGGCGCCAGAAGAATTTGCCACCGACCGTGGATTCAGTTCGGCGAAAAATGAACGAATGGCCAAACGGCTTGGAGTTAAACATGTATCCATGCCGGCCCGAGGTAAACCGAGCAAAGAACGAAAAGCGCACCAACGACAATATTGGTTTAAACGGTTACAAAAGTTCCGGACCGGGGCCGAAGGCCGGATCAGCTATTTATCCCGCCTGCGGGCCGTAACTCCTTCGGCGTGCAGGCCCGTTGCTTTGGCTTTGACCGTTGTCGGCTGACCGGGGACAACGGCATGGAGAACTGGACCGGCTGGGGTGTCGTAGCCCACAATTTGAAGAAAACCAGCCAACTAATGAGGGCGATGGGATAAAGAATTAGACGGCAGCATTCATAACAAGCAGAAAGAACAAGATAAACTGCGGGACGAAGTGATTGGATATCTCGGAATAAAAGTTGTGAGAATAGCAAATAAAAACGTATTAGAAAATATTGACGAAGTAATGAAGCGCATCAGTGTGGTTTTGTGAGTTCAAAACGTAAATACATCCGAAAGCATAATCAAGGAAATATATGACCAAACTGCTTAACATCGGCAAAGTAAAGATCGGCGGGAGCGCACCGCTGGCGCTGATCGCCGGGCCCTGTGTGATGGAAGACGAGGCCGTGGTCTTAAAAACGGCCGAAGAGATCAAGAAGATCGCTGACAAGCTGAAGATCGGCCTGATATTCAAGTCCTCCTACAAAAAGGACAACCGCTCCTCGGCCAAGTCATATCAAGGCCCGGGGCTCGAGTATGGTTTAAAATTGTTAGAAAAAGTTAAGAAACAGTTTGATATCCCAGTACTTTCTGACGTGCATTATCCCGAAGAGGTGGCCGCCTGCGCCCAGGTGCTGGATGTGATCCAGATCCCGGCCTATCTCTGCATGCAGACAGAGTTGACATTAAAGGTCGCGAAGACGGGAAAGGTTGTAAATGTTAAAAAGGGTCAGTTTCTGGCCCCGGAGGACGTGGGGCACATCGTCAAGAAGATCGAAGAGACAGGTAACACCAATATACTTTTAACCGAGCGGGGCAGTTGCTTTGGCTACCACAACCTGGTGGTGGACTACAAGGCCCTGCCCATCATGCGCTCTTTGGGCTATCCTGTCGTGTTCGACGTGACCCACACCATCCGCAAGTATGGCAAGCCCTCCAGCGACCCCAAAGGGGGAAGCCCGGAGTTCATCGAACCCCTGGCCCGGGCCGGGGTGGCCTGTGGCTGCGACGCCATATTCATCGAGACCCACCCCAAACCCGGCCAGGCCAAGTGCGACGCGGCCAGCATGCTGGAGCTGTCCAAACTGGAGCGGCTGCTGGGGAGTCTGATGGAACTGGATGCAGTTGCCAGAAAATACTCCTAACCACCAAGACACCAAGGCTCAAAAATAACTATCGGGCTTCCATGTCATTCCCACGAAAGTGGAAATCCAGTGGGAAACCTGTTGGATACCTGCTGGAGTTTACACTGAGTGTAATGAAGTGCAGGTATGACGAACGACAACTCATAACAATCAAATCAAAGGAGTAGGTGATGAAAAAGATCGCTCTGATAACAGTCCTGGCGCTGATCGCAGCAAACGCCTTTGCCCTGCAGGTCATCGAGCACAAGGCGCCAATCACCCAGGCCGTGGTCTACAACGACCGGGTGGAGATCATCCGCAGTTGCAAGAACAGCTACCAGCCGGGCGAATACCAGGTCAAACTGCTGGACCTGCCCTCCTCGCTGGACGACAACTCGGTGCGGACATCAGGCCTTGGACCGGCCGAAGTCAAGATCAACGCAGTGAAGATAGAATCCGTATACTTGGACACCACCAACAACATTAAATACAAGGTGCTGGAGGATTCGGTGGACCAGCTAAAGGAGCAGGTCAAGGTTTACGAAGACCGTTTTTCCTTGTTGCAAAAAGAGGCCGACTATCTGGAGAAGATAAAGAGCGCCAGCACTGCGGTCAGCACCGGGCGGGACGCCGAGAAGCCCAGGGCCCCCACCGTCAGCGAGTGGACAGGGCTTTATATTTTTTACGATGCCCGCTACGAAGCCATCAACAAGGAGATGCGGGGGATAGACAAGAGCAAAAAATCCCTGCAAGCCAAATTGGATGCTCTGCAGAAGCGCTTGAACAAGATAGCCGGTACAGCAAATCTTACAAAAAAGAATGTCACCATAAATTTCCGGGTGCTTCAGGAAGGCGCACTCAATTTGAACCTGAGTTACATGATGATGGGAGCCTCCTGGCATCCCCAGTACGATATCCGGGTCTCGCCGGACGACCAGAAGGTGGAATTTACCTACTATGGCGTGATCTACCAGAATACCGGGGAGGACTGGAAGGACGTCAGGGTTACGCTGTCCACCGCCCAGCCCTCGGTCTCCGGTTCCATGCCCGCGCTGTCGCCCTGGTACCTGGACGTTTACCAGCAGTATTATCAGAAGGGTGCGGCGGCCAAGAGAGCCACGATGAACGTGAGTTACGGGGCCCAGATGAACCAGGCCCCGGCGCCGGCAATGGAACAAATACAGGTTATGGCAGATATAGGCTCAACGACCAAGACTGTTTCACCAATGGGTGTATCAACTTCTGATGTCGAGTTCTCCGGCACTTCCTACGTCTTCGTAACCCCGGGCGAGAACAACATCCCCTCGGACGGCGAGCCGCACAAGATCCCGATCGCCTTTGAGACCCTGGACGCCGAGTTCGAGTACTCGGCCGCTCCGCGGATCAAGCAGTACGCCTATCTTAAGGGCAAGGTCAAGAACACCACCGAGTATCCCTTCATCGCCGGGGACATCAACGTTTTCTTCGGGAACAATTTCGTTGGCGCCTCGTCCATCAATTCCATCATCCCGTCGGAGAAGTTTGACGTCTCGCTGGGCATAGACGAGGGCCTAAAAGTAACCCGGCAGAAGGTAAAGGACCTGACCGAGGGAACAAAGAAGGTCAAGAAAACCTACGGTTACAAGATTATGGTGAAAAATTTGAAGGCAAACAAAGAGACGATCACCGTCAACGAGCAGTACCCGGTCTCCAAGAACGACAAGATCAAAGTCAAATTAGTGTCGCCCAAGTTCGACTCGCCCGAAGCCGAGTTCGGCGTCAAGGAAAAGGCCAACGGGATGATCGAGTGGAAGTTCCAGATAGAGCCCCAGGGCAAGCAGGAGCTGGAGTTGGAGTACATCATAGAGTATCCTTCGGATACCGGCATCCAGGGGCTGTAACCGATCTCGTCACAAAGGCACTACTTCGTTAGTGGTTAATCGTAATTCGTTAATTGTATTTGTGTGTCTTTGTGGTAAAAAAATAATTAACATGACGTGAGAGAAATGGGCGCTAAAAAGCTGATCGCATTGGGCAAAAAGGCCGTCAAGGCCGAGGCCCTGGCCCTAAGCGAGATGGCGGGCCGGATGGGGCCAGAGTTCCCGCAGGCGGTGGAGCTTTTGCTGGCGGCCAAGGGCAAGGTCATCATCACCGGGGTGGGCAAGTCCGGGCTGATCGGCCAGAAGATCGCGGCCACTTTGACCTCCACCGGCACCCCGGCCTTCTTCCTGCATCCCACCGACGCCCTGCACGGCGACCTGGGGCTGGTCTCCAAGGGGGACGTGGCAGTCATCATCAGCAAGAGCGGCGGCACCGACGAACTGTGCGAACTGCTGACCGTGCTCAAAAGGGTGGGGGTCAAGATCATCGCCCTTTTAGGCAAGACCGATTCGGCCTTGGCCGCCCAGTCCGACGTGGTGCTGGACGTCTCGGTCAAAGAGGAAGCCTGCCCCCACGACCTGGTGCCTACCAGCAGCACCACCGCGGCTTTGGCCATGGGCGACGCTTTGGCCGTGGCCCTGCTGGATCAGCGCAATTTCACTCCCGAGGACTTTGCCTGCTTCCACCCCGGCGGCGGGTTGGGCAAAAAACTTTTATTGCGGGTGTCCGACCTAATGCAGAGCGGCAAGGATATCCCCATCGTCAAACAAAGCGCCAGTATGAAGGATGTGATTCTGGAGATGACCGCCAAACGGGGCGTGACCTCGGTGGTGGACGAGAAAGGGAGCATCATCGGGATACTGACCGACGGCGATCTGAAAAGGCTTTTGACCAAATCCCATGATATCTTCGCTCTTAAGGTGGACGAGGTGATGAACAAAAATCCCAAGACGGTGGATCAGGGCCAGCTGGCGGTGAAGGCCGCCAAGATGATGGAGGATTTCCGAGTCACATCTCTGCTGGTAGCCGACAAGGAGAACCGGCCGGTGGGGATCATTCATCTGCACGATATCATGCGGGCGGGGGTGCTTTAATAGGGAATAGATATTTGGGAATAGATTTAAGGGCCGGAGGCAGGGACCAGATAATAGATTTTAGGGTTTGGAGAATAGGGAATAGCGATGATGAAAATAGTTGACAAATCAATCACCAGGGTTGAATTAATTGAGATGGCCAAAGCCATGTTCGGCAACATGGTCAAAGCCGTGGTCGATGTGGAGCAGGGCATCATGGCCGTGGGCGGAGAGCTTCATTCCGACGAAGAGGGGCTATTGCTGCAAAATGGCTCTGTTCAAAAAGATCTATGGGGAATAAACATTTACCCCGGGGCGGAAGGCCCGGATTGGATAGAGTTTGATTCAATGATCAACTTAAGGCCGACTCACAACAATCTAAGCCGGGGGGTTGACGATAAGGGATTGCAGGAAAAAATAATTAAAATCGTGTCAGGCTTGGTGCAATAATGGAATACCAGCATAAGAAACTGGCTGCCGGAAGGTGGTTC
>JACQXR010000124.1 GCA_016208585.1 candidate division TA06 bacterium
ATTTTATACCGGGCCTTTTTCTTGGTTTTATGTGTGATGCCTTTTTGATTGTTGAGCGATGTTTTCACCTTCTGGCCCCTTTCAGTTCGTTAATCATAGCCAGATTATACCAAATTACCCCTTATTCACGCAACAAAGCCATTTGGTTTGTGACTCTGACTCTGACTCTGGCGTGTCTCCGTAACGTTTGTTTCTATTATCTGATGATGTTTCCGTTCAACACGGTCATCACTGTTTTACCGGTAAGTTCAAAGCCCTTGAACGGGGTGTTGCGGCTCTTGGAGAAGAATTCCTCCGGATCCACCGTCCATTTACTTTGGGGATCAAATACAGTAAGGTCCGCTATTTTTCCAATCTCTATTTTCCCACCTGTGGTGAGACCGGCGCCAGACCCGACTGCCGAACCATTTCCAATTTTCAGAATGTTCCGGGGATTGAGCGACATTTTTTCCACCAACTGCGAAGGGGTCAGGACGCCAGTCTCCACCAGGTGGGTCCAGCACAACCCCAGCGAGGTCTCCAGTCCTATCATCCCGGTGGGGGCCTGGTCGAACTCCACCTCCTTTTCCTCGTGGGAATGAGGCGCGTGGTCGGTCACGATGCAGTCTATGGTTCCGTCCTCAAGACCCTCCAGGATGGCCTGGACATCGGCCTGGCCCCGCAGCGGCGGGTTGACCCGGGTCATCTCGCTGTAGCCCTTCACCGCGTCCTCGGTCAAAATAAAATAGTGGGGACAGGTCTCGGCCGTGATCTTTATTCCCCGGCGCTTGGCCTGGCGCACCACCTCCACCGTCTCGGCGCAGGAGACATGGGCTATGTGCAGCCGTCCGCCGGTCAGGGCCGCCAGTTGGGCATCGCGGTAAGCCATGGAGCTTTCGGCGACGTTGGGTATCCCCCTTAGGCCCAGCTTGGTTGCCAGCGCGCCCTCGTTCATGGCCCCGTCGGCCGAAAGGAAAAGATCCTCGCAATGGGAGATCACCGGGATGTCGAACATCCGGCAATAGTCCAAAGCCCGGCGCATCAGGTTGGAGTTGGTGACGGGCTTGCCGTCGTCCGAGACCGCCACCGCCCCGGCGTGGAACATGTCGCCCATCTCGGCCAGTTCCTGGCATTCCAGCCCCTTGGTGACGGCGCCCACCGGATAAATACCGCAGTAGGCGGTCTGGCGCGATTTCACTAATTGGACTATCCCCTGGTTCTCCACCACCGGCGTGGTGTTGGGCATGCAGGCCACCCCGGTAAAGCCTCCGGCAGCCGCGGCCAGCGACCCGGTCTCGATGGTCTCCTCGTCCTCGCGGCCCGGCTCGCGGAAGTGAACATGCATGTCAAAGAACCCCGGCGTAATGATCAGCCCCGTGGCGTCTATGACCTGGGCACCGGATTTTGCATTATCGGATTTCTCGATGCTCTCGATCACTCCGTCTTTGATCACGATGTCCGTTGCTTCGTCCCGCTTATTGGCCGGATCTATCACCCGCCCGTTCTTAATGATTAGTCTGTCTTCTGCTTTTTGGATTTTAAGTTCTTTCATCTTAGGCCTCCTTCTTAATGGCTTCCGAAACCGAACCTTCGCCCCCGGTCAGTAAATAAAGCACCGCCATCCGCACCGCCACCCCGTTGGTTACCTGGTCCAGGATCACGGAGCTTGCTCCATCGGCCACCGCCGGCTCGATTTCCACTCCCCGGTTCATGGGACCGGGATGCATCACGGTGATGCCGGGCTTGGTTTTTTTCAGTCTTTCTCCGGTAATGCAGAACAGCTGGGAGTATTCGCGCAGGGAGGGCAGCAGCCCCTTCTTCTGTCGCTCCAACTGCAGACGCAGGACGTTGACCACATCGGCTTCGGCCAAGGCCTGGTCCAGATCGTAGTAGACTTTGACTCCCAGGTCCTGGATGCCCATCGGGATCAGGGTGGACGGCCCGCAGACCGAGACCTTGGCCCCCATCTTCAAAAGCCCGTGAATATCGGAGCGGGCCACCCGGGAGTGGGTGACGTCGCCGACTATCAGAACATTCAAGCCTTCTAACTTGCCCCTTTTTTCCCTGATGGTGAACATGTCCAAAAGTCCCTGGGTGGGATGGGCGTGCTGTCCGTCGCCGGCGTTGATCACCCCGGCCTTGATGCGCGAGGCCAGAAAGTGTGGAGCGCCGGACGAGGAGTGGCGGATCACCACCAGGTCTATCTTCATGGCCTCCAGGTTGCGCGCCGTATCTAAAAGGGTCTCTCCCTTCTGGACGGCCGAGGTCTTGGGCGAGATGTTGACGGTGTCGGCCATCAGCCGCTTGGCCGCCATGTCGAAGCTGGCCGAGGTCCGGGTGGAGGGTTCAAAGAACATGTTGACCACCGTCTTGCCCCTTAAGATCGGGACTTTTTTCACCGGCCGGTCCAGGATCTCCCGGAAGCTGCGGGCGGTGTCCAGTATCATCGAGATCTCTTCTTTATTGAGAGACTCCAGGTCCAAAAGGTCTTTTTTACTCCACTTCATTGTCCTGCTCCTTAATGATTACCTGCTGCTGGCCGTCCTCCTCCACCGTCCGGACCCCGATGATCTCGGTGTGTGCGGTGGGCACGTTCTTGCCCACGTAATCGGCCTTGATCGGCAGTTCCCGGTGGCCCCGGTCTATCAGCACCGCCAGCTCTATCCGCTTGGGCCGCCCAAAGTCCAGCAGTTCGTCTATGGCCGCCCGCACCGTACGCCCGGTGTACAGCACGTCGTCCACCAGCACCACTACCTTGTTGGTCAGGTCAAAACTGATCTCGGTCTGATTGACCACCGGCTGGTGGGCTATGGTCTGCAGGTCGTCGCGGTAAAAGGTGATGTCCAGCGCGCCGTATGGCACTGGGGTCTTCTCAATATCACTCAGCGTTTTGGCTATGAACCTGCCCAAAGTGTCTCCCCGCCGCTTGATGCCCACGATTACCAGCTCGGACACTCCCTTATTGCGCTCCAGGATCTCGTGGGTTATGCGCATCAGGGCCCGCTCCATCTGCTGGTCGTCCATGATGACGGCTTTTTGCTTGGTCATGGTCCCTCCGTTGGTTATTTATTACCTGAAAAAAGCGTTAATTGTATCTTCCTGAAACAACAATCCGCGCAAACATTGAGTTTCAGGAGTATAGTCCTATAAATAATTTTGCAAACCAGTTGAATTATCGTGATCGAATGCTATCGATTCTTTTAATAATACCGTCTATGGTTGCTTTTGATATATACTCTGACGGAAGTTTTAGTATATTTCGGTTTTGCGATTTTACCA
>JACQXR010000125.1 GCA_016208585.1 candidate division TA06 bacterium
ATTTTATACCGGGCCTTTTTCTTGGTTTTATGTGTGATGCCTTTTTGATTGTTGAGCGATGTTTTCACCTTCTGGCCCCTTTCAGTTCGTTAATCATAGCCAGATTATACCAAATTACCCCTTATTCACGCAACAAAGCCACTGAAATTTGTAAATATGGGCGAGCAGCATGGTCTCTCAACATATATCTTAAACCTACATGCGGCATAAAAAGCACCGCACTTCCCGAAATCTTACTATGGTCTGTTGACCATTTATAATAACTGCTGGTCCGCCAATCATAACCCCAGTCAGATGTCGTATATTTCCCATTGACTGTCATAAAAGCTACATCCATGCCTATGGATGGAATAAAACGACCCAGTTGATAGCCAAAGGATGAACTTTGTATGCTCATGCCTGGGCTAACACTGAACACAAAACCTTGCTCACCATAAGCTATTGCACTTAGCGTAAGCAAGACAATAACAATAGATACCGTTGTTTTCATTTTTGTCTTTCCTTTGTTTATTGTTAGTTTTTGCATTCTGCAATTTGCATTTTAAAATCTGCATTTTGCATTTTCAGGTTACTGCCCCAGGTTGATGAAACTGTTCACCCCGATGGCGTTGGACAACGAATTCACCCCCGGTTGGATGATATTGGTCGTCACCCAGGGATAGCACAGACCGACCAGCAGACACAGGGCCGCCAGGCAAAGGGTGGCCAGGGCCATGTAGAATGGCACCTCTTTGACCTTTTCCAGGCCGGCCGCCAGCTTGCCAAAAAAGGCCTGGCGCTGCATCTGCAGGAAATACCATAAGGTGATGATGCTGGTGGCCACCGCTATTACCGCCACTCCGAAGTATTTTGCCTCCACCAGAGCCACGATGATTAAAAGCTTGCTCCAGAACCCGTTGAAGGGCGGCACCCCGGCGATGGAGAAGGTGCCGATGGTGTTGGTGAATCCGGTGATGGGAAGCTTGTTGTTGATCCCGCCCATTTTGCTTAGGTCCCGGGTGCCGGTGGCGTATTCGGCGGACCCGGCGTTCAAAAACAGCAGACCCTTGAAGGTGGCGTGGTTGAACAGGTGAAATAAAGCTCCCATGATCCCCAGGGGCGTGCCGATGGCCAGACCCACCACTATGTAGCCGATCTGGGAGATGGAGGAATAGGCCAGCATCCTTTTGTAATCGTTCTGTCCCAGGGCCACCACCGCGCCTATGACCATGGAGAGGACGCCCAGCACTATCAAGGCCGCCGAGACCTGGGCCGGCAGGCCGAAGATATTGTAAGCGATTCTGACCAGGGCGTAGATGCCGGAGACCTTGATCAGCACGCCGGACAGCATGGCCGAGATCGGGGCCGGGGCCGAGGGATGGGCGTCCGGCAGCCAGGCGTGGAACGGCACCATGGCCGCCTTCAGGCCGAAACCCATCAGGAACAGGGCCAGGCACAGGCCGATCAGCCGGACATCCATGCCGGTTTTGACCGCATAGGACAGGTCGGCGATGCCGAAAGCGCCAGTCACCAGGTAGACAAAGGACATGGCCAAAAGTATGCCGGTGGTGGCCACCACCGAAAGCATCAGGTACTTAAAGGCCGCCTCCACCTCGTCGTGCTTCTGTCCGAAGGCCACCAATGAATAACTGGCCACCGCCGCCACTTCCAGAAAGACATACATGTTGAACAGGTCGGTGGTCAGCACCAGGCCGTTCATCCCGGCCACCATCAGCATGAACAGGGCGTAGTACGAACCCTTGGCCCCGTAATGCTCCATGTAGTTGACCGAGTAGATGCAGGCGAACAGCGAGACCAGGCTGATGGTCAAAAGCAGCAGCAGCGAGAAGCCGTCCATGGCCAGGCTGATCTTGATAGGCAGGCCCAGCGAGCCGGTATCCCAGAAATAACGGTGCCAGGCGGCCACCATCCGGATGTGATACAGCCCCAATCCCAGGGTGAAGGCCATGGTCACCGAGCCCAGGACGTCGGGCAGTCCCTTCCAGACCCGGGCCAGCAGCGGCATCAGGGCGGCCACCGCCAGGGGAACGACGATGAATAAAAGCAGCATTTTTATGATTGCTCCAAAGTATTATTTCGGAATGAGACCGTGGAAAATTACTTGACCAGGACCGCCAGGTAGATCGCCAACAGCGCAAACCCGCCCACCACCCAGCTCAGATAGTTGGCGTAAAGCCCGTTGTGGTATTCCTTGAGTACTTTGATGGAGAAGCGGCCGACGAAAGTGATCGCCTGTTCGTAGATGGCATCAATGCCTTGGTCTATGGCCTTCCACACCGCCCAGGCTCCGCTCTTGACTAATCCGTTGACGAACCAGTGATAGAGATCAAACACCCTGGCCTCGGCCAGGTCGTAGAGGGTATGCAGCACCGGCAGGTTGTGGATGGGCTCGGAGGCCAGATAGGCCTTGCCCTGCCCTTTTTTCACCCCGTACTGGTGGATCAGATAAGCGATCACCAAGCAGGCCATGGACACGCCCACGATCCAGTTGATGGCAAAGGAATGGTGCCAGAATTCCAGGTTGGCCCCCTCCTCCACGATGGGCCTGCCCTCTAAGATGGGAGAGATCAAGTATTTCAAGGGCAGTTTATTGAAGACCCCGAACGCCACGCAGCCCAGGGCGATGGCGACCATCGGCGCAATCATGGCCCAGTTGGTTTCCTTGACGTTTTGTACGGGGGCTTCGGGGCTTTTCCGGCCGAAATAAGTGGAATGCCCCAGTTTTAGGAACGAAGCAAAGGTGAAGATGGCCCCGATCCAGGCGGCTATCGGGAATATGATATAGCCGGTCTCGTAGGCCCCGTGGAACACCATTTCCTTGGAGACGAATCCGTTGAAAGGCGGCACCCCGGAGATGGCTAAAGCGGAGATCCAAAAGCAGACCGCGGTAACGGGCATCAGCTTGAACAGCCCGCCCAGTTTTTTCAGCTCGGTGGCGCCGGCCTCCTTCTCCACCGCCCCGCCGGTCAGGAACAGGGCGCACTTGTACATGGCGTTGTTGAGCATGTGAAAAATGCCGCCGGCGATGCCGATGGGCACCCCGGTGCCGATCCCCAGGATCATATAGCCCACCTGGCTGATGGCGTGGAACGATAAAAGTTTTTTATAGTCCTTCTGCACCAGGGCCATCATCACCGCCAGCACTATGGTGATGGCGCCGATGGTCATCAGGAACAGGGACATGGCGCTGTTCATGGGGATGGTGAAAAATTCCAGCGAGATCCTGGCCAAAAGATAGATGCCCAGCAGTTTTTCCAGGGCCGCCGGCAGGTAGGCCATAAAAGGCAACGGTGCGTCAATGGCGGCGTCCGGTATCCAGGTGTGGAATGGCATGACCCCGGCCTTGGCCATGGCGCCCAGGGCCATCAGTATGAAGGCCGCACCGGCTAGTCCGGTCGGCTGCAAATAATGGACGTCGGACATGGTCAGGGTCCCGGTTAAAGACCACAAAAAGACGCTCCCCAGTATTAGGCAGAAGTCGGCCAGCCCGGAGATGATCAGGGCCTTGGCAGCGGTAATGTGCGACTGCTTGTGCCCTAATGTGATCATGCCGTAGAGCGTTACCAGCAGGCCTTCCCAGAAGAACAGCAGCACCATGAAATTGTTGGCCAGAATGGCCCCGTTGGCCAGCCCGGCGGTGATCAAAAAGTAGGCAAAGAATTCCCGGGCCCGCCATTTGTCGCGCATGCAGGCGGCCGAGTACAGGGTCAGCAGGAACCCGAACCCGGCGGCGGCCAGCAGGATGAAGCGCGGCAGATGATAGGCATAAAGGTCGAAGTTTATCCCGAACGAGGTCCAGGGCAGGAAAAGCCTGAGGCCCACTCCCCCGCTTTTAAAGATCAGGGCCGCGTAATATAGGGCGATGGCGGACACCGCCACGGCCAGCGCTTCCTTGACCCATTTGAGGCCCTTGGGCAGTATCAGCACCGCCAGGCCGGCCAGGACCGGCGCCAGGATCGGTATTAAAAGAATGTTGGGATTCATCTTTAAACTCGGTATTTAAAATTTTTATTTGATATTTCTTAAACTACTTTACCACTGTTGTCACTTTTACCACGGAATCACTGAATAACGGAAACACTGAATATATTACCACTCACCATTAGAGCCATTTAATTTAAGTTTCTTTTCCGTGTTTTTATTTTTCCGTGTTTCCGTGGTAAGCCCCGTGGTAAGGTCCCCGTTTAGCGCACCAGGCCGATGATGTCGTGGATGGCCGGATTGCCCATGACGTCGCGCACCGCGATGTTGATCAGGTCCATCGGGTATTTCACCAGGATCCCGGCCGCCAGCGACAAGAAAGCCAGCGAAGCCACCACCCAGACCATGGTGGGCGTCCCCTCGTGATGGGCGTGGATCGAGTGGTCCCGGGCCTCGCCCAAGAAGACCAGGTTGAAAAGCCTCAGCAGGTAGACCAGGGTCAGCAGCGCGGTGAAGATGGCCAGCGAACCTATGGCGATGTTGCCGGACTTGATGATCCCCTGGATAACCAGAAATTTGGAGAAGAAGCCTCCGAAGGGCGGGATCCCCACGATGGAGAAGATGCACATGATGAAGGCCACCGCGGTTATAGGCATGGCCTTGAACAGCCCGCCCATCTTGGTGATGTCCTTGGTGCCGGCGCCGTGTTCGATCACCCCGGCGGCCAGGAACAGTCCGCCCTTGGCCAGCCCGTGCATCAATATGAACAGCAGGGCCCCGGCCATTCCGATGGTGTTAAAGGCCGCCAGGCCCATGAAGATGTAGCCGATCTGGCTGATGGTGGAATAGGCCAGGATCCTCTTGATGTTGGTGTCCCAGAGGGCGGCCGCGGCCGAGACCATGGCCGAGATCAGGCCCACTGTCATCAGGATGGTCTGCCAATCGGCCGGGATGGCGAAAGTGAAGTTGAACATCCGGGCAAAGGCATAGACCCCGATCTTGACCAGCACCGCCGCGTGCAGCAGGGCGGTAACCGGGGTGGGGGCCACGCCGGCGTCGGGCAGCCAGGTGTGGAACGGCAAAGTGGCCGATTTGGCGAAGATCCCGATGGCAATCAGGGCGATGGCCAGCCCGGAGATCGGCAGGCCGCGCATCTCCAGCATGTTAAATGTCCCGCTCTGGACATAGACCAAAGCGAAGCCCAGCAGCATAAACACCGCGCCGCCGAAGGTCATCAAAAACGCCTTGTCGGCCTTGAGCACTATCTCCCGGTCCCTGAAGAAGCCGATCAGGCGCCAGGAGCAGATGCCGGTGATCTCCCAGAAGATGTACATCAATATCAGGTTGGCTGAAAAGACCAGCCCCATCATGCCGCCTAAAAAAAGAACCGCCATCAAGAAGTATTCCTGTTGATAATGGTAGTTCTTGATGTATCCCAGCGAGTAGATTATGATCAGGGTGCTGATCAGCGAGGAGGCGATGGCCATGAAGACCGACAGCCCGTCCACCACCAGGGTGGCGTTGACCCCCAGCCCCAGCGCCAGGTTAAAGACGTGGACCTCGCCCGAGAAGGCAGCCGGCAGCAGGGTCAGCGCAAAAAAGGTGGCGGCCAGGCCCAGCAGCACCGCCACCGCGTTGCGCAAGGGCTTGGAGACCAGGCCGAAAAGGGGAAGGGTGAAGCTTCCCAAAAGCGGGATCAGCACCGTGGCCCAAACCGAAAATTCCCAGCCCATATAAACTCCTATATATTTTGTAAAAATTTTAAGTAAAAGTAAAGAGGTTTTATTTTACACTAAAATATTTTTCTTGTCAAGGGTAATCAGGATTAATTCAAAAAAATAGGCGGGACCGTTGATTATTGTTCATAGCCCCGCCCTTAAGGACGGGGCTATGAAAGGGCTGGGCTAAGGACAGACGCTGTCCCACAGTTTCAGTTCCCTATATTTACAAAATCTCGTGCACATCTGAAACTCTGATCTTTTTCAAACAATCATAATGCCTGTAACGACACTCCCTCTGGTAACAGGGACTACATGATTCATTCATGTAAATGACCCGATGCTTTTCTCCCCAGGGCCTGGTCCAAACAGGATTGGTGGAGCCGAAGATGGCCGTAACCTTTGTTCCCACGGCCGCTGCCAGGTGCATCACCCCGGTGTCGTTGGTAATGAAATTGGGACACAGCGAAAGCAGGGCCGCGCTCTGCCGCAAGGTAGCGGTTCCGGCCAGGTTCAGCGCTTTTGCGCCGATACCATTGGCGATCTCCTGGCAAAGCGCCGATTCATCTGACGAACCAAATACTAAAATCCGAAATCCGTTATCCGTTATCTTCCTCCCCAGCTCTACCCAGTTAACCTGGGGCCAGCGCTTGGCCGGGCCGAAGGTGGCGCCCGGACCGAAGCCTATGATTTTCCCAGCCGGGAAATTGTTGGACGCCAGGAATTGCTCGGCCTGCTTTAGTTCTTCAACCTGGATATAGATCTTCGGCCCTGCGCCGACATCCTCCCTGCCCAGCAGTTTCATAAAATCCAGTATGATGTGCCGGCTGCGGAAATCGTTTTGATTGTATTTAAGTCTTTCGGTCAGCAGAAAGCCCCGGGCCTCGGCGCTATAGCCCACGCGTTTGGGGATGCCGGATAAAAAGACTATCAGGGCCGAGGAAAACGAGATCGGCAGGATATAAGCGATGTCGAACTTTTCTTTTGTCAGTTTTTTAGCGGTCTGCCAGAGAGATCTTTCAGGTGATAATTTAATTATGCTTTGGACATTGGGATCATGCTCGAACAGCGTCGCCACTCTGGGATGAGCCATTACTGTGAGACTTGAGCCGGGGTGCGCCTCGGCGCAGACTTCAACGAAAGCGGCGGAGACCACTGCGTCCCCTATCCAATTGGGCACGCGAATAAGGATTTTAGGACAATCGGATTTCATGTTTTTTATCAGTAGCGTCCGGTTGTTTTTACAAGAAAATTGTAGAATGCAGATGGGGCAATGGTCTTAGAGGTTTCATCATGTAATCGATTTGAATTCAGGCTCAAAAATCACCCATTGATTCGCAAGGACTTATACCACGAAACCCATTAATAATACGGAGAAACTGGACCGGGAGGATTTCTGTGCTTGGAATCATTTTATCTTCTTTAGGTTTCCTGCAGCTTCTTGGTCAGGGCCGGAAGCACCTCGAACACGTCGCCCACTATCCCGAAGTTGGACACCTTGAAGATGGGCGCATCGGGATCTTTGTTGACCGCGATGATGCAGTCGGCCGACTGCATGCCCACCAGATGCTGGATGGCCCCGCTGATGCCGCAGGCGATATAGAGCTTGGGAGCTACGGTCTTCCCGGTCTGGCCCACCTGATGGGAATATGGTATCCACCCGGCGTCCACCGCCGCCCGGGAGGCGCCCACCGCCCCGCCCAAAGATTTGGCCAGGGCCTCGATCAGCTTAAAATTCTCCGGGGCCTTCATCCCCCGGCCCCCGGAGACGATGATGTCGGCCTCGGTCAGCTTGACCATGCTGGTGATCTCCTCCACTACTTTGACCACCGAAGTGCGCGAGGCCGGCATCTTCTGGTCGTATGAAACTTTGACTATCTTCCCCTTCCGGGTGCTGCCGGAGACGGCCTCCTTCATCACCTTATGGCGGACGGTGGCCATCTGGGGCCGGTGATTGGGGCAGATGATGGTGGCCATGATGTTGCCGCCAAAGGCCGGCCGGGTCTGGAGCATGATCCTCTTTTCCTCGTCGATGGTCAAAGCGGTGCAGTCGGCGGTCAGCCCGGTGTGGACCTTGATGGCCACCCGGGGGATCAGGGCCCGGCCGATGGTGGAGGCCCCGCAGAGCACGATCTCCGGCTTATGCTGGTTTATCAGGTCAGCCAGGATTGCGGCATAGGGCTCATCGCAGAAGTTTTCCAACAAGGAATGTGACACAGCGTAGACCTGGTCGGCCCCCCTGGCCACCAGCTCCCGACAGGCCTGGTCGATGTCCTTGCCCAGGATGACGGCCGAGAGCTCGGCCCCTAATGTGTCGGCCAGCTTGCGCCCCTCGCCCAGCAGTTCGTAGGCGACGCTCTGGACCGCCCCGGCCTTCTGCTCGGCAAAGATCCAGACGCCCCGGTATCCGCTGATGTCGTCCTTCTCCACCTTGTCCTGGCGCAGCAGGATGGCGTCGAACCCGCAGGAGGAGACGCAGGCCCCGCACAGGGTGCACTTGTCGTCGATCACCGCCAGGTTGTCCTTTAAACTGATGGCCCCGTAGGGGCAGGAAGGCAGACAGGCTCCGCAGCCCACGCATTTGTCTTGGATGATCTCTATATCGCTCATGCTATTCCTGGTTGAATGCTGAATATGGAAGTTTGAATATTGAATTAGGTATTCTGACTTCTGCCTTCAATATTCTTGTCAGATGATCTGCTGTTCTTTAAGCCCGTTGACCACGGTGGCTACCGCCTGGCTGACGTCGCCCTGCAGCATGATGCCCCCGGTCCGGGCCGGCGGGGTAAAAATCTTGACCACGTTGGTGGGCGAGCCGTTGAGCCCGATGTTCTTTTCGTCGGCCCCGATGTCGGCCGCCTTCCAGATTGTGGTCTGATACGACTTGGCCCGAATCTTGCCCTTTAATGACGGCAGCCGGGGTTCGTTGATCTCCTTGACCACGGTCAACACCGCCGGCAGGCTGGTCTCCACCACATCGTAGCCGTCCTCGGTCATCCGCCAGACCTTGGCCTGCTGGTCGCCGATCTCCTCGACCTTCTTGACGTAGGTCACCTGGGGGATGTCCAGGAACTCGGCTACGCCCGGACCGACCTGGGCGGTATCGCCGTCGATGGCCTGCTTGCCGCAGAGGATCACCCCGTAATCCCCGATCTTGCGGATGCCCATGGACAGGGAGTAGCTGGTGGCCCAGGTATCGGCCCCGGCAAAGGCCGGGTCCGAAAGCAGCACCGCCTCGTCCACCCCCATGGAGACGGCTTCCTTGAGGGCCTCGATCACCTGGGGCGGCCCCATGGAGATGACGGTGACCTTGCCCCCTAATTTTTCTCTGATCCTTAAGGCCTCTTCAATGGCGTACATGTCGAAGGGGTTGATGATGGACGGCACGCCTTCCCGGATCAGGGTGTTGGTGGCCGGGTCGATCCGGACATCGGTGGTGTCCGGAACCTGTTTGATGCAAACGATGATGTTCATTTTCTACCTGATTTATAGTTATACAAAATACCTTCCCTGGAAAAAGCGGGAACCGGCCACCTAAAACACACGAAAATCTCAAAAAAAATTTGGGGATATTTCGGGCCTTTCGGTGGAAAAGGGGGATCTTTGTTTTCACAAAAAAGAAGATTACACAATAAACATCGTGTAATCTTAGAACAGAATTTTAATTTTACCACAAATTTTTGTGGGTGTCAAACAAAAAGCCCCGAATTTGGAACCTACTTGCTATTTGTGCATTTTATAAGCTCTTTTATGCACACGCTTGCCGAGCGGATTATTTGATGATTTTGTTTTTCCAGGATAAATGAGATTTTACGGATTTCCTTTGTTTTCGTGGTTTCTTTGGTTTTTGGCGTCTTGTCGTCAAATAAGTCCTTTAAAGACATGTTTAAGGCCTTGGCAATTGATTG
>JACQXR010000126.1 GCA_016208585.1 candidate division TA06 bacterium
CGAGCTGAAGCCCTATCAGTGCGGGCTTCCCAAGAGCATGGCTTTGGAGCTGTTCAAGCCATTCATTCTGAAAAAGCTGGAGGAAAAGGGATACGTCCAGAGCGTCAAAAGCGCCAAACGCCTGGTGGAAAAGGAAAAGCCAGGGGTCTGGGAAATCCTGGAAGAGATAGTCAAGGAGCATCCGGTGCTGCTGAACCGGGCCCCCACCCTGCACCGCCTGGGCATCCAGGCCTTTGAGCCGGTGCTGATCGAGGGCAAGGCCATCCGGATCCACCCCTTGGTGTGCGAGGCCTTCAACGCCGACTTCGACGGAGACCAGATGGCGGTGCACGTGCCGCTTTCCTACGAAGCCCAGATCGAGGCAGCCACCCTGATGCTTTCCACCAACAACGTGCTGTCGCCGGCCTCGGGCCGCCCGGTGATCACCCCGCGCCAGGACCTCGTCATCGGCTGCTACTATCTGACCAAGCCCCGGGCCGGAGCCAAGGGCGAGGGCAAGGCCTTTACCGATCAGAACGAGGTAATGCTGGCCTACGAAAACGGAATGCTGGCCCTGCACGCCAAGATTCAGATCAAGGTCAACGACCGCAAGATAGAGACCACCGCCGGCCGGGTGATCTTCAACCAGATCGTGCCCCCGGAGCTGGGCTACGTCAACGAAACCCTGGACAAGAAGGCCATCGACCGGCTGACCATGTCCTCGTTCCGCAAGCTGGGAAACTTCAGGACCGCCATGTTCATGGACGAGGTCAAGAAGATGGGCTTCACCTACGCCACCCAGGCCGGGGTGACCATCAGCCTCAACGACGTGATCGTGCCGGCCGAGAAAGAGGGCCTGGTCAAAAAGGGGATCGAGGCCACCGAGAAGATCCTCGGCCAGTACCGCAAGGGCGTGATCACCGACGCCGAGCGCTATAACAAAGTGATCGACGCCTGGACCCACGTCAACAACCAGGTAACCGAGACCCTGATCAAACGGCTGGCCAACGACCGCCAGGGCTTCAATCCGGTATTCATGATGCTGGACTCCGGGGCCCGGGGCAGCCGGGAACAGGTGCGCCAGCTGGGCGGGATGCGGGGCCTGATGTCCAAGCCCCAGAAGCGCCTGACCGGACAGGAGATCATCGAAACCCCCATCATCAACAACCTGCGGGAAGGCCTGACCATCGTGGAGTACTTCATCAGCACCCACGGAGCCCGCAAGGGCCTGGCCGACACCGCCCTTAAAACCTCCGAGGCCGGGTACCTCACCCGCCGCCTGGTGGACGTGGCCCAGGACATCATCATCACCGAAGAGGACTGCGGCACCATCATGGGCGAGGACCGGGGCGCCCTGAAAGAAGGCGAGGAGATCATCGAATCGCTTCGGGACCGGGTGCTGGGACGGGTGGCCATGGAGGACGTGGTAAACCCCATCACCGGCGAAATGATCGTGGGGTCCGGCGAAGAGATCAACGAGGATGCGGCCGAGGAGCTGTCGGAGGCCGGCATCGAAAAGATCCGGATCCGCTCGGTCTTGACCTGCGAGGCCAAGCGGGGCCTGTGCCGCAAATGCTACGGACGCAACCTGGCCACCGGAAAGATAGTGGACATGGGAGAGGCCACCGGAGTAATGGCCGCCCAGTCCATCGGCGAGCCCGGCACCCAGCTGACCCTGCGCACCTTCCACATCGGCGGCACCGCGGCCCGGATCGCGGTCCAGTCCAAGGTCTCGGCCAAGATCCCGGGCGCCCTGGAATTCAAGGCGCTGGAGACCATCGTCAAGGAATCGGGCGAGGCGGTGGTCATCAACCGCGACGGCGAGATCATCCTCCACGGGGAGAAGGCCGGGGTCAAGACCCGCTACACCGTGCCCTACGCCTCGGTGCTTAAGGCCGCCGACCAGGCCAAGGTGGCTCCCGGCGACACCCTGTTCGAATGGGATCCCCACACCGCCGCCATCATAGCCGAGCACTCGGGCACGGTCCAGTTCGCCGACATGACCCCCGACGTCACCATCTCCGAGGAGTTCGACGAAATAACCGGGATGCGCCGTCCGGTGGTGATCGAGAGCAAGGACAAGGACAAGAACAAGAACCTGTATCCCCACATCAATATCCTGGACAAGCGGGGCAAGAGCCTGTCCAGCTACCCCATCCCCATCGGGGCCCGGATCATGGCCCAGAACGGCCAGGCCATCGCGGCCGGAGAATTTTTGGCCAAGACCTCGCGCGAGATCTCCAAGACCCGCGACATCACTGCCGGGCTGCCCCGGGTGGCCGAGCTGTTTGAAGCCCGCAAGCCGGCCGATCCCTCGGTGGTCTCAGAGATCGACGGCCGGGTCAAGCTGGGCGAGATCGCCAAGGGCCAGCGCACCGTGATAGTTCGCAACGAGAACGGCGAGGAGCGGGCCTACCCGATCCCCTTAAGCAAGCACCTTTATGTCCGGGACGGCGACAAGGTGAAGTCAGGGGAAAAGGTGACCGAGGGATCGATCAATCCCCATGACATCTTACGTATCCGGGGCACGGCTGCGGTCCAGGTTTACTTAGTCAACGAGATCCAGGAGGTCTACCGGCTGAACGGCGTGGCCATCAACGACAAGCATATCGAGGTGATCGTGCGCCAGATGCTGCAGAAGGTGCGGGTCCAGGATCCCGGCGACACCATCTACATCGAGGGCGACCAGGTGGACAAGGCCTCGGTGCGCGAGGAGAACGAGCGGGTGCTTAAGGAGGGCGGCCGGCCGGCCACTTTCGAGTCGCTTTTAATGGGCATCACCAAGTCGGCATTGTCCACTTCCAGCTGGGTCTCGGCGGCCTCCTTCCAGGAGACCACCAGGGTCTTAACCGAAGCCGCGGTCCAGGGAAAATCGGATCCGCTCTTAGGCTTAAAGGAGAACGTGATAGTGGGCCGGCTGATCCCGGCCGGGACCGGGATCCGGCACTACCGCAATTTCAAGATTGAGGAGGAACAGCAGGAACGGCCGGCAGAGAAATAAAAAACCAATCCATTTATTTATTATTAATCTGAGTTTCATTCTGCACCGGCGGCTACTCCGATTCCACCGGCAGACCGTATCTTTGACCGTATCTTTTTGCTTGCATTTGGCTGCCGGCGGGGTGTATTCTTATAAAAATATGGACAATAGGGAGCACGTCAAAGGTATATGAAAAAGATAATAGCATATAATATGCTAATGGTAGCGCTATTTACGCCTATTTGTTGCGCTCAAGATATTGCTAGAATAGTAGAAGATGTCGGCAAGTCAGTTGTTGTGGTAATTGGATTTAATGTTGATAGTACAGCCAATAAGCTGGGTAGCGGATGTTTTATAAATAACAAGGGAGTAATACTAACAAATGCTCACGTTATTGATAGTTGTCTTTCCCTGCAAATTGAATTAACTGATACTATAATTGAAGTTGCGGCCAACTCTAATGGACTGTTTTGCACTACACGTAAGACAATAAAGATATATTTAACTAAGTGTAGTTAAATATATGTAAACAAAAGCCCGAATGATTTAACATTCGGGCGTAACTATTTTGAGGGAGCAAGCTTCCGCACTACCATGTTTAAACCTCAAAAATGCGCAATATGCAACAAAAAACCTCCCAAAGCATTGTAAATACTGATTCCGTATTTTAGGGTCACTTACAAAAACGATCCAAATTGTAGATTTTCCGGTTGAGCATTTTATGAACCTGCTCAAACTC
>JACQXR010000127.1 GCA_016208585.1 candidate division TA06 bacterium
ATCGCTGCCGGCCCGTGGTAAACGAAGCAGGAAACGAAAGAAATACGAACAACAACATTGGTTTAAAAGGTTGCAGAAGTTCCGGGCCGGATCTGAGGGACGCCTCAGCTATTTGGCCCGCCTGCGGGCCGTAACTCCTTCGGCGTGCAGGCCCGTTGCTTTGGCTTTGATCGTTGTCTGCTTACTGGGGACAACGGCATGGAGAACTGGACCGGTTGGGGCGCGGTAAACCCACAATTTGAAGAAAACCAGCCAACTAATGAGGGCGATGGGATAAAAATATGAAAGAAAAGAAAAAATGAATTTAGGGGATGGTGTATTTATTGGTTATTTTATCACCTGGTTTTCTACGGTTAGTTTTTCAACGGAAACTATTTAGTTACCACTGAAAAAGACCATCCATTCGCAAGTAAAGCAATGTTGTATTGCTCAGGACAAGTTTTTCCCGCGGCTTGTCCGTCGCAGACGGGAAATACGCTAAAAACCACCGCTGTAGCCACCGCCGTTGGGCGGGGCAAACGGGGCAGGCACGAAAAAGAGAATTTCCATAACCTATTGATCACAAAATATGTTAAAGTAATATTCTGAATTTAACATTTCGCGCCTTTTCGAGTGTTTAGCCCCGCCATTGCCACCGCTTTTAGCTGGGTAAACCACCGTTTTGCGGGGCAAGCGGGGTAAACTGGGTTTTTCAGGCAGAACTAATTTGTGTGTCGGGGTGTAGCGCAGTCCGGTTAGCGCACTTGACTGGGGGTCAAGGGGCCGGTGGTTCGAATCCACTCACCCCGACCATTTTCAAAACGACAGGATCAATGGGAAGTCAAAGCCTGGGACGCCCGGGGAAAAGAAATCCTGTCAATTCTGGCTATTTAATTTTGAACTGGTATTAAGATAACCGGGCAAATGTGTTATAATGGGGCTTTAAAACCAATTCATATAAGTCATTAAAATAGCACGCAAATGAAAGCAAGAAAAAAGAGAACGAAACAACACCTCCACACCCAACAAACTGCCTACACGAATAACCCGGAAAGAGTTCAACCGCTATATTAAGCTCCACCTCTCAAAAGGCAGCCGCGGGCTAAAACCAAAGATATCATACTACAAGATATTCAACTACATTCTCTATATGCTCCATACCGGCGTTCAGTGGCGACAGCTGAGGACTTTTCGCAACGAAATACACTGGTCCAATGTCTACCGCCACCACAACCGGTGGTCGAAAGATAAAAGCTATCAATCAGGGTGTTGATTTAAAATCGGAAATCTGACCCCTCCAAAAAGCGGCGGATTTATAAGACCGTAGAGCGATTATTTTTGCCTTGGGATACATTTTCTCTACCTGAAAACACTCATTTTGTTCAAATCAACACCCTGAATGTATCTTCCGCCATTCCCTGGCGGTATTGCGAGACGGGAGCAAACTTGACCTCTCTATCCTTCACGGCGACGGGTCAAATACCGTGGCCAAAAGGGGGCAACAAAATCGGCTATTCCGGGCACAAGCACCAGCGGGGCGAAAAAGAGCTAACCATTGTCGACAACATGGGTAACATCATCGGTCCGGTCACTGTCCGCCCAGTCAATGAACATGATACGACGTTGTTACCAGAGATACTGAAGAAGGTAGTTACCACCAGCAAGCAACTCGGTTTGGATTTAACCGATTCCTATCTCACCTTGGATGCCGGCTTTGATGGCCAGGAGAACAAAGACCTCATCCGGCAAAACTTCCTGCTGCCGGTTATCCGGCCCAATATTAGAAACAACAAGAATCCAGAGAAAATCCGGTTCCTATTTGATGAATTCAGTAGTGTTCAACATATTTATCGTGAGCGCCATCGGATAGAACATTGCTTCGCTTGGGCCGATACCTATCGTAAGCTGGTCATTCGATACGAGAAACTTCACGTTATTCACCTGGGCTTTCGATATCTGGCTTACAGTATGATTAACCTTCAATGGTTCATAGGTAAGCAGTGAATACCTAATACCAGTTCAGCATTAAACAAAAAACGGGGTGTAGCGCAGCCCGGTAGCGCACTTGGTTCGGGACCAAGAAGTCGGAGGTTCGAATCCTCTCACCCCGACCATTTAACAACGGGAAAATGGGAGCCGCCCCGACGCAATCGGGGTCACCCGGTCATCTTTTTATAACTAAAAACATTACAGTCAGAATCCCAAGACCGGGTCAGGTTCTGTCTTTTATCCTGCCTTTTATTGTAAAACTATAGTTTTGCACTTATTTAATGTTCATTTTTTCTTAAGCAGCCATTTTAAGAGCGTTTGCAAGTGTTTGAATATTAATCCTCTTGATGGTTTTCGGTGGTATCATATCATTATAGGAAACATATTCTTTTTGTGCATACCATGGCAGGGGATCCCACAATTCAGGTTGTGTTTGTGAGGCTTCGGATAAGCTCCATAATGAAAGCAGGCTGAGGGCGACACAATTCAGAGTTGCCGAGCGCGTAACGGAAGTAGGTGTTCTACACTGCCAATCGGAGAGTCCACCGTGGTCTTTTAAATAATTTAGGCTTCCATATTTACGGAGAAAATTTAATGGAACGGGTATGCATTAAGGACATCAGGTCCGACAGTTTCATAGGCAAAGAGGTGATAGATTTTTACGCCTTGCGCAAGATAGAGCTGAAGACCAAGGAATCGGACGGCAAGGCTTATCTTAACTTGGAGCTGGGCGACGCCACCGGCCGGATCGACGCCGTACTCTGGAACGAGGCCGAAAAAGCCTATAAGGAAGTGGTCCAGGGCGACGTGGTTCAGGTGAAAGGTCTGGCCGGCAAATACAAGGACAATCCCCAGCTGCGGGTGGACAACATCCGCCGGGCCGGCGCGGAAGAATACCGGCTGGAGTATTTCATGGCCGGGTCAGAAAGATCAAGGGCTGAATTGGAATCCGGGATCAGGGCGGAGATGGCCCCGGTCAAGAACCCGGCACTGGCCAAATTGCTGAAATGCTTTTTTGACGATCCAATCTTTCTGGAAAAATTCCTGGCGGCCCCGGCCGCCAAGCTCTGGCACCACACCCACCTGGGCGGACTGGCCGAACACACTTTGGGGGTTTGCCGGCTGGCCAAGGCCGCGCTGAACAACTATCAATTATTGGACGCCGACCTGCTTCTGACCGGCTGTTTGCTGCACGACATGGGCAAGATGCGGGAGTTCGCCGTCACCACCTACATTGATTATTCCGACGAAGGGCGGCTGCTGGGACACGTGGTGCTGGGCGACCAGATGCTGATGGAGCGGATTCCCAAAGTGAAGGACTTTCCCAAGGAGCTGGAAAAGCGGCTGCGCCATATGATCCTGGCCCATCACGGCGAGAAGGAGAAGGGCAGCCCGGTGGTGCCTTCCACCCTGGAGGCGCTGGTGGTCCACCACTGCGATTACATGGATTCCCACGCCGCGGCCTTTACCCGGATAATCAAGCAGGAAGGTTTGCAGAACAAGCGATGGAGCGATTACGTCAATTTGATAGACCGTTATATTTATTTGGCCAGAACCGAAGCCCAATCGGGCGGGGAGCGGGAGAGCGAACTGAAGCTGTTTTAAAAGATGCTTGCCAGGAATCTTTTAGACGGGATTTACATGATTTATTTAACTGCTTTAGTCACTGAAGAATTCAGTTTTGATATTATATTCCATGGGAATCATGTTAATCCTGTCCAAGCAGATATAATCAGAGAACTATAAGCCTATTGCCAAAACCCGGCAATTATGGTATTATTATTTTTCAAATAGCAAATTAACAGAAAACATAAAAGGAGAAACCTTTATGGAAGACCTGAAGCTGGCTAAAAAACTGGTAAAAAGCCTGGAGATGGCCATCAAATACGAGCGGATGGCCCAGAACCGTTATTCCAAAGAGGCCACCTATTCCTACGAGTACGATGTCAAGACCCTGTTCAAATCCCTGGTTTCCGAGGAACTAAAACATGAGAGAATGTTAAACGCCAAGAAATCCGAGATCATGAAGGACATCGCCCGGCTGGAAAAACAAAAGAAAACCAAAAAGTAAAAGAAAGGAATTGGTCAAGCCCGAGACCTGCACCAGCTGCGGAGCTTGCGTGGACGCCTGCCCGGTAACCTGCATCGTCATGGCCTAGAAATATTCAAGAATAATAAAATAAGGGAGGGCGGCAATGAGAAAAACGTTGCTTTTGGCAGTTATAGCAGTTATAATTGCAGCAAGCTTCAGCATTTCCCAAGCCAATGTTTTGGAAGGCCGGTTCGGATATTTTAACCCGGTCGGGGTAACCGGCAACGGGAACATAATATTTGGTGCCAGCTACGGCAAAGGCATAGATCAGATGGTTAGCGTATCCCTGGGCTTCGATTATTTCGGGAAAACATTTGAGGAAAAAGTGACGGTGGACACGGATACTACAATTATCGGAACCACAATGACCAAGGTTTTGTACAAGCACACCGTTCGCTATCTTCCGTTATTTGCCTCAATTAGCCTTGCCTTTCCAATAGACTTTGCAATCAAACCCTATGCCGGTTTAGATCTGGGCTATGGCCTGGGCAGTGTTTCCTATTCCTATAACGATACTTTGGCCTCAAGCACGATCGACGCCGGGCCGGATGACGGCTGGTACAGCGGTTTTGGCTGGCGGGTCAGGGCTGGCGGCAAGATAAAGTTAGGTTACAGCAGCGCCTTTGTCATCCAGGCCATGTATAACGGCAATACAATATCCCGCGAGGAAGAGAGCGGCTATAAACGCGAACTGGATATGTCGGGAATAGGTTTTGGAGTTGCGTTAGAGCTAAGTGGATTCTAAACTATGAGACGATTGTATTTACGTCCGTTTAGAAAAGGGGATGAGTTCCAAAGTGGCCGGTGGTCAATGTTCTTAAAACCAAGGGGATAATCATAAGGACCTAAAAAAAATGCGAAAATTTATTTCGAAATTTAAAATCAGCCGGCCTCTGGGCATACTTGTTGCACCCCCCCCCCCCTTAAATATTTACTTGCAGCCAGGGGCTATAGGTATATTTTGCCAATAATTTGGAAGCCGTTTCTAACTCTGTTTAAAAACAGAGTTGGAGCGGTTTTTTGTTTGAACTTAGCGGGAGTTCAGCCATGATCAAGAATTATTATGAAATCTTAGGCATTGCGGAATATGCCAGCCAAAAAGAAATAAAAAAGGCCTATTTGCAATTGGCCCAAAAATACCATCCCGATAAATCGCCGTTCAACGGAAATAATGCGGATACAGCCCTTGGTAAATTCGTGGCTATCAACGAAGCCTATCATGTCTTGAGCGACGAGAATAAACGGAAGGAATATAATGAAAAACTGTCGGCAAAGGCCGGCGGCAGAGAACATACCATTAATGTGACTCAGGCGGAGATGCTGTACAATTACGGATTGCAGGCTTTAAAGGCCGGCAAAAATGAAAAGGCGGTGGAATATTTTCAAACGGCCATAAAGCTTAATCCCAGGGAGCCCAAATATTACACCCATTTGGCGTTGTCAGTAATTAAGACCGGCCATCATTTTGATAAAGCGGTGGAGGCATGCAAGAAGGCTATTGATTTGGAAATATACAATGCCGAGCATTATGTGGCGCTGGGCCTGGTCCATAAGCATTATCAAAAATTCGTGGAGGCCGAGAAGCATTTTAAAGAAGCCCTGAAATGGGACGGCAAATGCCTGCGGGCCAAAAAGGAATTGCAGGAATTAAAAAAGCTTGTTCCCAATGGATTTTGGGGCAGTTTGTTCGGCGCTAAGTAATGGGTTCTAAATAATAACCGGGGACTTCCCCACGAAACACCACCGCCACTGCAGGGCAGGCGCGAAAAAACGCGAAAACATTTTTAAAATATTTCGTGCTTTTAGTAGGCAAGTGGCAAGAAATAATAAGCCGCAATGAATTTCCGCCATGGAAAACAAAATCAAAAGCCTGGCGGCCAGGATCAGCCTGCTTAAAAGCAAGAAAAATTTAAAAAAAGAAGAGCTGATTGACGAACTTAACCGGGCCCACTCCGAACTGCGGAAACTCTACAAAACGCTGGCCGAGCGGGAGCGCCAAAACCGCGAGGACAGCTTTACCGGCCTTTACAACCGGCGTTATTTGGACATTCGTCTGGCTCATGAATTTATCCGGGCGCAACGTTACCGCCGGGACCTGACGGTGATTATGGCCGACCTGGATTATTTTAAGCGCATCAACGACAGCTTCAGCCACCAGGCGGGCGACCAGGTATTAAAGACGGCGGCCCGGATATTCAGGGACAACTGCCGGGAGATCGATTTGATAGCCCGCTACGGAGGCGATGAGTTTGTGCTGGCGCTGCCGGAAATGCCCTGCGACGGGGCCATTTTCTTCTGCGAACGGATCAGATTGGCGGTGGAGTGGTACGACTGGGATCATTTAATGTCCGGTTTGAAAGTGACCATCAGCCAGGGCATAGCAGCTTATAATGACAAGGCGGAAAGTTACCAGGCCATGTTGCGCCAGGCCGATGCCAAGCTTTACGAGGCCAAGCAGGCTGGAAGAAATACGGTAAAATACTAAATGAAAGGAGGTGAAGATACAAATGGCCAAATTCAAAACCCACGCCGAGAGGATAGCCCAGGTAAAAGTTTTGCTGAAAGGGACCAAGGGCTTAAGCGCCGATATGAAGCCGGTGGATGCAAAGTTAAAGGAACTGGAAAAAGAACTGGAGATTTACATAGACGCCGACGCCGGCCAGGAAAGCCTGAAAGCCGAGTTGAACAAGGCCACCAAGGAGCTTAACAAATCGGCCGGGAAGATCGATGGCTTATACCGCCGGGTGGTAGACTATGCCTATTCGGTATATGGCAAACAAGGAACCGAGCTTAAAAAGCTGGGGCTGATGCCCTGGGCCACCGGCAGAAAGGTTTCCAAACCCAAGGTATAGGAGAGAACCTAAACTCAACCCACTTCGGCTTAGCTCAGTGCAAGCTTGCCCCCCTTCTCTTGGACTTGTGCTGAGCGTGTCGAAGCAAAATAAATGGGAGAAGGGGCCGGCCTGTCCGCCATAGCAACGGCGCAGGCCGGGGGATGAGTTCCAATATCCGCCTTAGGCGGACCCCGGTAGACTTATACTTTGCTTAAGTAGACTTATATTTGGGCCTGGTAAACTTATATTTTGGCTAATCATACTTATATCTGGGCATAGTAGACTTATATTTTGGCCAAACATACTTATATTTGGGCATAGTAGACTTATATTTTGGCCAAGCATACTTATATTTGGGCCAATCATACTTATATTTGGGCTTAGTAGGCCCATACCTTGATAAGGCAGACTTATACCTGGGCCTGACAGATTTTTACTTTTGGCTGGGATAGCCATATACCAATAACGAAAGGAGGCGAGAGAAATGAAGAGGTTACTGATCATAGCGGCCGTATTTATGGCGTTGCCGGCTATGGTGTGGGCGCAGGTTGACGATGCCCAGAATAAGACTGTGCAAATCGCCATCGCTGGCACTTTCACTCTGTCGCTCAGCGGCGGCGCTACGGTTGATTTGGGCACTACAACCCTGAACACTACGGTGAACACCGAGGCCAGCCCCATTATCGTCACGGTATTGTCAAATTATGCTGGGTCGCTCTGGTATCTCAAGATCCACGACAACCAGGCCTTGACCAGCGGCAGTTACACCATCCCCAACGCCAGCTACACCCACAAGTCGAGCGGGGGCGCAGGAGTGCATCTTGATCTGATTTATACCGCGATGACCACATCGGCTTCCCTGTTCTATACCTGCGATCTTCTTACCGAAGACAACAACCTGCCCGGCGGCACCGCCATCACCTGCAACCTGCAGGTGGCGGTTCCGAACAACCAGAATGCAGGCACCTACAGCAACACCACCACCTACACGCTGACTGCCACCAATTAGCGGTGTCGGTTGCTCCAAAACTTCTCTCCTTTTGTGGAGAGGAGCTTTGGGGGTGAGGCAAACCAAACGAACTTATCCTCGCATGCACTGAGACTTGCCCTGAGCAATGCCGAAGGGAATACATACATTAGACAAACGAAGCGGGGTTGAGTTCAGTACTATTTAACTGCGTCAAGGGAGGGGTCATTATGAAGACAGTTATTTCAATACTATGCCTGATCCTGGGATGGTGTCAGATATCACTGGCCCAAGTGGGCATCAACGTCTGGCCGCCGGTGGTGGATATTCAGGTTTTGCCGGGGGAAAGCAAGACCGGAACCATTCAAGCGCAAAATCTGGGGGCGGGCGCCGTGCAATGCGTGGCCCAGGCCCTGGACTGCCTGACCGACCTGGATGGCGAGACCATTTTGGAAGGGGATGATCCGTCCTTTGCCGCATCCAGGCCCTGCGCCAAGTGGGTAAAAATAAACCCCGAAGAATTCAGTTTAATTCAGGGCGGCAGCCAGATGGTGCGGTATACGGTCTCTGTACCGGCCGAGGTCAACGGCGGATATCGGTTGGCCCTGGTCGTTAATACCAAGCCCCAAAAAGTAACGGGCACGGGTACCGCCATCTCGGCCCGGTTGGTGTGCCTGGTCAATATCCGGGCGGTGGGCACTGGAACTAAAAAGGGCGAGATAAATAAAATAGAGTTTTTGAATCAGGGGGGCAAGAATTTCATCGGCGTCACCTTTAGAAATGCCGGTACAGCGCTGGTAAGGCCGACCGGAATCTTGGAAGTTAAAAACAAGGATAGTTCGGCAACGCTCGCTACAAGTGGCTTGACGGTCAGCAAGCTTGACATCAACAGCGAAAAATATGCCGCCCTGCCCGGCATGGAGCGGAGATACAAAGTCAACGCGGATCATTTAAACAGCGGCCAATATTTGCTGACCGCCACCATGGATTATGGCGGGCCCGAACTGACCGCGGCCGAAGTGGAGGCCCATTTAAAACCGGCGCCGGCGCCGGTATGGTCGGGGGTTGTCCAGCCAGGGTCCAAGGTTACGTCGCCGCTGGCGACTTCGGCGCCCGATGGTTCGGCACCGCTCACCACAAGCAGGAACCGGCGGCCTGCAGTTCTCAAAGCCGGCCCCGAACAGGTGAAAGCCTGGCATCAGGAGGCCAGCCGACTTGATACCGCCGAGCAGTATGGCAAGGCCTTGGCCTTGTGGCAAAAAATAGTTCAAGCCGATCCCGGCAATGCTTCGGCCCGGAAGAATTTGGAGAGAACGAAAAGCAAGCTGGCTGCCATGAAAAAAGCCAAAAGAAGATAGGTTTGATGAGCAGACCCTATTCTCCAGTCTCAGGCCGTTCACGCCTGCGTGCCGAAACAACTACGGCGTGCCTGTGCGCTGAAGCGCTTTGGCGCGCAAGCGTGCAGGCACGGCCTTTGCCTCTGTCTGCTAATGGTTCGGCTGGGCTCACCACAAGTGGTTCGGCTTACTTCGACAGTCTCAGTACAAGTGGCTCACCACAGGTATATGCACGGGTAAGTAATTTATATAGGAGTTGAAAATGAAATTTTCAAGATTACATATCTTAATCGGCCCGGCATTGATATTGTTGTCTTCTTCGCTTTTGGCCGATGAGCTTTTGCTCAGGGTTCAAAGGGAGGAGGCCTTTAGCAATTCGGGGTACAGAGAATCACGCTGGTTTTACGCAGGGCTTTTATCCAAGAAGCTGGAGGGTTTCTCCCTGGCCGCCGACCTTTCGTTGGTGAAGGATAAGTCCCAGGTTGGCCTGTACCGGGGCCAATTTAAAATCCAAGACTGGTTGTTGGGCGGCTTAAAAAATTCGGTCTCCTTCGGCGACGGCGATATAATCTACGGTGAATTAGCGGGCCATATAAAATTCAGAGGCATCGGCCTTGATATGCGACCGGCCCAAAATGAAACCCTTCGGCAAAGGCTTCGGCAGGGCTTCGATAAACTCAGCCTAACAGCTCAGCCGGGCCGCTCAGGGCAAGAATGGCAGCTAAAAACCTTCGGCGGTCTTATTCAAACACCCCAGGCCGGAAGGGTAACTGCAAGCTACGGTTTCAAGGATCGGGTTTGGGGCGCTGATTTCCAATGGAAGCCTTTCAGGGCTTTGCAGCTTCGGGAATATTTCAGCCAAAGGCAGGGGACTCATAATCTGACGCTGGCCGGAACCGGCGCCAATTTGAACTGGCGGAAGTTTAGCCTGTTTTTCGAGGTCTCCGGATGTCATCGGCCTGGTTTCAAGAACAATCTGGGTTTTGCCTATAACACCGGCCTCGGTTATGCCCAGGACGTGTTTTTTAGCCGTGTGTCCTATCTTCATTTTGATTCCACATTCGCCAATCTGGTTAACGTCTCCGAAAATCCCAAAGCCAAAGACCGGTTATCATTGTCATTAGGTTTGAATTTTGAGCGATATCTCCAATTAAACATCAGCGGGTTTAGTTTAAAGAGCATCGGCCGGCAGAGAGCCGGCACGGCCCTGGATTACAGTCAGGGCGGCAGCGGTTTATTGAGGCTTTCTTTGCCGTCAGCGCCTGCGGCCTCTTTTGGGTATGAAGCCGCATATAATGAACAAACTGCAAATGACAGCCTGGAGTTTGAAATATTTAAAAAGGAAAATACCGTCGAAAGGATTTGGGCCGAGCTTTCGAAAGATTTAAAATTTGCCGCTTTATCCGGGCGTTACCAGGACCGCAAGCTGCTGCCCCGGAACGATAGCTTGGGGCTTTTATCCAAAGAGAGGGAATGGGAGGCCGGCTTAAAGAGCGGTCAGTGGAAAGGATGTTGGATTTATTTCGGGTATGTTTGGGGAAAGCGAAATCAGGCCTTTGGCTTAAACCCTGCTTTTGAACAGCCATGGTCAAAGTATAAGGCCAACCTGGGTTTGTCGCCAATCAAGGCTTTAAGCTTGAACCTGCAAGCTGAATTGTTGGAGGAAAAGGAAAAAACCAAGTCATTTAGCGGCAGCTTGTATGGCGCCGTCATTTTGCCTTATTCGTTTATGATTAAGGCCTATTATCGGCCAACTTTCGGGCTTGGGTCAAAAACCAATAATTATAAATCCCAGTATCTTTCGGTCAGCTTGGAGCGCCGCGCCAACCTGTCCAGCGATGAAATTAAAGGCAACGTTTTCATTGACGCCAATAAGAACGGTAAAAGGGAACGGGAAGAAAAAGGCATTTCGGGTATCAGGGTTAAGGCTAACGGCCAGGGCGAGACCGTGACCGACAACCAGGGGAAATACCGGTTCGTCAATCTTAAGCCCAAGGCTTATGACGTGCAGATGGATTTAGCCACCCTGCCAGCCGACTATACGCCAATCAGCCCGCTGGTTCAGACTGTTTCAACAGGCGGCTTGACAAGCAGGAAAGCGGACTTTGCCGTCAGCGTTTTGGGCACGGTGAAAGGCCGGGTCTTTATTGATGAGAACAATAACGGGATATTTGATGACGGGGAAACCGGGGTCAGCGAGGTAACCGTGGTATTAAAACCCGAAGGCTTAATCGCCATTTCCAATGGCAATGGTTTATTTAGGTTTAGCAATGTGCCGGTCAGTGAACACTACGCCAATTTGGATATATCCAGCCTGCCGCCGGATTATGTGGCCGAACCGAAGACCTTTAAGTTTAAGGTTGGGACAGGTCAGGAGATAGAGGGATTGAATTTTCCGGTCAAACGTCTGGCGCGGACAGTCAAGAAGGTGGTGCTTTCGCCCATCGAGGGCGTTAAGGCTGCATCGGCCATGCAAAAACAAGCCGAACTTGCCCCGCCGCCGCCAAGGCCGGGAAGGAAGCCGGCGCCGCCACCGGGACCTAAGGCCAGCCCCCAGGAAATAGAGTCTTTAATTAAACGGGCAACCTCCTTGTATACTTCGGAAAAATATGAGGAAGCAGTAGCGCTCTGGAAAAAGATATTAAGGTTGGATCCGGGAAATTCCAAGGCTCAAAAGAATTTGAAAAGAACCCTCGCCAAATTAAAAGCCATGAGAAGGGGCCGGTAATAGATATGAAAAAGATAATAGTCATCATCGCCAGCATTGGAATATTGGCTGCTTTGGCAGCCATCGTAATCCAGCAGCAAGTGACGGGCAAAAGGGAAAGAAGGGAATCGGCCAAAAATATGCTGTATTCCAGGGCCGAGATAATTTCCAAATCTTTGGCCCGTTCCTCGATAGACCTTTTGGGCGACGAAGATGATGTCGGCCTGGCCGATGTGGTGGCCAAAGCCAAGGTTGATTATCCCGACATTCAATATTGCCGGATAATAGACAACGATAATAAGATTTGGGCCAGCGCCAAGGAGGATGAAGTCGGGGCGGAATACAACGCGCCGAAGGGTTTGACGAGTTTGGGCAAATCGCAGTTTTCGGCGCAAGAATACGCCGGCGCAGATAAAAAAGCGCTGGTTCATGCCATCGCGGCCATAACCGTCGGCGGGCAAAAAATAGGCGAAGTTCATCTGGCTCTGCCAATGGCAGCGGCCAAAGGTGAAAAACCGGCGGGTTTGCCGGTTTTATGGCTTTTGATCGCCGGGGTTTCGGTGATAGGATTGGCCGTACTGGGCTTCACCGGATGCGATCAAGATTTGGAGAAGATACAAAATGACATTAAACAAAAACGGAAAATAGAAACCCAGCTGAATGAGACGGTGAAATCTTTGCGAAAAGAAGAGGAATACTTTAGGAAGAAAACAACCGATCTTAAAGAGGAGGAGAAAAAAAAAGCCGAGGCTCTCATAGAGGTCAAACGGCAAATAGCGGGATTGACCCGTGAAATCGAGCAAAACCAGGCGGTGAATATTGAGGCCAAGGCGTTATTGGAAAAATATAAAACTGAAATCGGCCAATTGAAATACGCCGTACAATCCCACCAGGCACAGGCTGGGCAACTGGATGAGAAAATAAAAAAACAGGAAGAATCTGAGCGTTTGTTCAGGGAGAGACCGAAGGGAATAGCCAAAGGCGAAGAAACTGTCGAAGTCTGGTTAAACAGGGCAAAAGAACAAACTTTGGCTTTGGAACAAGGAATCGCCGAAAAACAAGGCGAATTGGAAAGGTTGAAATCAGTATGCTTGTCCCAAGAGCAGCAGATCAAGGCCTATCGTTCTCAATTGGAAGAACTATCTGCCGCAAAAAGCGCCTTGGAAAATGAAATCCGGGACTGTTCGCAAAAACATAAATATCTGGTTGAACAGATAGAACACTTGACCCCCATTGCCAGGGTTCTAAAAACAAAGATATCAAAAAAAACTACATGAAATTACCCAATGGGAGACGGATACCGCTAAATATAGAAAATATGCCGGAACTGGGAACTGTTGATTTATCGGAAGAACAAACTGAAGAGATGGCAGGCGTTAAAGTAGAGACCTGTACGGAAGCCATTCCGCAAACTGCCGTAACATCTAACGATCGGCAAATAGAAATACCAACTGAACATGCCGATGTTGTTCCGCCAGAAGCCGAAGAAGTTTCAGCAATGGAAGTAGTGGCAATAAATGCATTGGCGAATGTTGAAACGGGCCAGAACAACCAAGAGGCATTGATTTATAAAGAACTAACGGTTGAGACCCAAACGATAGAAGAACACTTGAAAATATTGCGGCAATTAGAATTGGAGGCAATACAAAAGATTCAGGAATTACAGCAAGAGAAAGAAAGGTTAAATAAGGAAGTAAATGAACTGACGGGGTTATATCAATCGTTATAAAATCATGTCCATTTTCCGCTTTGCTACAAAAGGTTGGGAATCCCCTAGCCGTTGCGTTTTATATATCCGGCATAGCTTTTGCTTGCGTCTGCAATTTAACCTGCAATCACGTGTGCTCTCTGCGGCAGGGTCATTGATTCCCTGACACCAAGTATTTTAAAAGCCCCCCGCCTTAAGGCGGGGGGCTTTCCTTATCCGGTCTGGATCAACTCCTGGGCATCCGGGAAATGGAACTTCAGATTCCGGTCCAAAAATGATTGTTCGGCCGTTGTCAAAACATTTTGCATTGCCTCCAGGGCCAGCTGCTTGGCCGGGGCCACTAATCCAGCGTCTGCCACCAGGTCGGCGATCTTGAGGGCCGGCAGGCCATGCTGCCTGGTTCCCCAGAGTTCTCCGGGTCCCCTGATCTTAAGGTCTTCTTCCGCGATCTTGAACCCGTCCGAGGTGCTCTGCATTATCTCCAAACGGGCCGTGGCCTCCGGGGTAGAGCTGGCCCCGGACATCAGGATGCAGTATGATTTGTGCCGGCCCCGGCCCACCCGCCCCCGCAGCTGGTGCAGCTGTGACAGGCCGAAGCGCTCGGCATGCTCGATCACCATTACCGAGGCATTGGGCACGTCAATGCCCACCTCGATCACCGTGGTGGCCGCCAGCAACTGGATGACGCCACGGCGGAATTCCTCCATAGCCTGCTGCCGGTCATCAAAAGACAGCTGTCCGTGGATCAGGCCGGTCTTAAAACCCTTGAAAACCTCGTCGCTTAAATGCCGGTGCATCTTGATGGCCGCCTTGAGGTCGGTCTTCTCCGTTTCCTCGATGATGGGGTAGATTACATAGACCTGCCGCCCAGCCTTCATCTGGTCGCTTAAAAACGAGTAGACCTTGGCCCGGTTGGATTCGGAAGTTACCTTGGTGATGATGGGCTGGCGGCCCGGCGGCAGTTCGTCTATCACCGAGATGTCCAGATCGCCGTAGGCGGTCATGGCCAGGGTGCGGGGGATCGGGGTGGCGGTCATCACCAGCAGGTGGGGATCCTTTCCCTTGGCCCGGATCTTGGCCCGCTGGGCCACCCCGAACCGGTGCTGTTCGTCGATGATGGCCAGGGCCAGCGCTTTGAAATTCACCTGTTCCTGGATCAGGGCATGGGTGCCGATGCCCAGAAGTATTTCCCCGGATTCCAGTTTGCGGTAGATCTCCTTCTTTTCAGGCGGCGGCGTTTTACTGGTCAACAGGGCCGAAGGGATGGACAGCTTGTCTAACCAGGGCTTGATTACGGCATAATGCTGTTCGGCCAGTATCTCGGTGGGGGCCATCAAGGCGGTCTGCAGGTTCTGCCCGGCCGCCTGGAGCAGGGCGGCGAAGGCTACCAGGGTCTTGCCGGAGCCGACATCGCCCTGTAGCAGGCGGTGCATGGGTTTGGTCAGTGACAGATCGCTGGTTATCTCCCGCATCACCCGTTCCTGAGCCGCAGTGGGGGTGAAGGAGATGACCGACTCAAAACTCTTCCGCCAATCCGACGAGCGTATGGAAACCACCCGGGCCAGTCCGGAAAAGTTCTTCCGGCGCTGCAAAAGCAGGATCTGCAGATAAAATAATTCTTCAAAAGCCAGGCGCTCTCGGGCTTTTTGGGCAAACTGAGAGCTTTGGGGGAAGTGCATCTCTTTAACGGCATTCTTCAGCGGCATCAGCCTCCGGTTCCGGATCACGGCATCAGGCAACGATTCGGAAATTTCATCCAAATGACCTGCCATGGCCGCTTTGAGTACGGTCCTGATCTGCCTGGCCGATAGTCCGGCAGTGGAGGGATGCAGGGGCACGATGCGTCCGGTGTGGATCAGCTCGGCGTCCTCGGCGTCGATGACCTCATATTCGGGGTTCAATAAAACCAGCCCCCGGTCGTATTTGGCGGAACCGCTTAAGACCACGGTCTGGCCGGTCTCAAACCGGTCCTTGAGATAGGGCTGGTTGAACCATTTGACCGGCAAAAAACCTGAGTCATCGTTTATCATCAGGTTGAAAATGGTAAAACCCCGCCGGGCGTAATTGACGCTTTTGCCGGAAACCTGCCCCATCACCGTGACATTCTGCCCGGGATGGATGTCGGCGATGCGGGTGAAGACGCTGCGGTCAATGTAGCGGCGGGGGGCATGGTAAAAAAGGTCGCGCACCGTGAAGATGCCCAGCTTGTGGAAAAGCTCAGCCCGCTTAGGGCCAACCCCTTTGATGTATTGGATCTCGGTCAATTTAGATATTTTTAAATAAAACCGAGGGAGATGTCTCTCGGTTTTTATTTGCTGTATTATTTCAGGAAAAATACCGTTAGTCATAAACGCTGACCCTATGCAAAAGTATTTTATTGTACTCAGGTGATCCTTTTCCCGACATTTCCCAGAACCAGCTTGGACAGGGCTTTCAAAGTATCCAGCACACCGATGCCCTGATTGGCCACGGCCTCAAAATAAGGGTACCCCTGAGGGTTAAGCTTGGTGTTTAGTTCGTCAATGGTAACTATGTTGGGCAGGTCGCGTTTGTTGTACTGCAGCACCAGGGGCAGGCTTTCCAGGGTCAGCTTCATCTCGGCCAGGTTCTCCCCCAGGTTCCTAAAGCTTTCCAGGGTATCGGCCAAGCGTTCGGTCTGAGAATCGGCCACGAACACGATGCCGTCCACGCCTCGCAGCACTAATTTGCGCGAGGCGTTGTAGAACACCTGGCCCGGCACGGTATACAAGTGGAATTTGGTCTTGTAGCCGTGGATGCTTCCCAGGTCCAAAGGCATGAAGTCAAAAAACAGGGTCCGGTCCAGTTCGGTGGCCAGCGAGATCAACTGGCCCTTGGCGCCGGGGGAGACCTTTTCGTAGATATAGCGCAGGTTGGTAGTCTTGCCGCCCAGTCCCGGACCGTAAAACACCAGTTTGCAGCTTATTTCGTGGGAGGCTTGGTTGATTAAGGCCATAGATTTTCAGTTTGACGATTGATGATTTTCTAATTATATTTGAAAAACTTAAACTCAACCCCTTTATCCCCTCTCTTGCCCAAGAGAAAGGGACGGGGGATGAGCTCTAACTTATCTCAGGAGACGGTATTTCCTAACCAATGGATAATCCATAAAATTTCATTTCTCTGCCAGCAGGGAATAGTACAGTTCCTGATATTTTAAAGCTGACCGATCCCAGGAAAAATCACAAGCCATGGCTTGTTTGGCGAGCCGGGCCCAGTTTTCCTTAGTGGAATAAACCTGCAAAGCCCTTTTAACGGCCGATGTCAGTTCCGGGGCGTTGAAACCGTCAAACAGGAAACCGTTGGAATCCGCAGAGGACGGCTGATAGTCCACTATGGTGTCGGCCAGGCCGCCGGTATTCCTGACCACCGGGATGCTGCCGTATTTCAAAGCGATCATCTGGCCCAGGCCGCAGGGCTCGTAAAGCGAGGGCATCAGAAACATATCGGAGCCGGCATACATCAGATGGGAGAGGCCGGGGTCGAAGCTTAAATTCAAGCCGAAATTTTGGGGATAAAGGCGTTTCTTCTGCTCAAAGGCGTCGTGATATCTTTGTTCCCCCGTTCCCAGCACCGCCAGGTCGCAACCCAGCTTCACCAACTCGTCAAAAGCTTCCAGCGCCAGGTCGCAGCCTTTCTGGCCGGCCAGCCTGGTAACCATGGCCAGCAGGGGGCGGCCGCCGGTAGGGACCAATCCAAGTTTTTTATAGAGTATCCGTTTCAGGGCATTCTTGTTGACTATCCTGCCCGGGTCGAAGTTCAGGGTCAGATACTTGTCGGAGGCCGGATCCCATTCGCGGTAGTCGATCCCGTTGATGATGCCGCTCAGGATGTCCTCTTTGGACCGCAGCGCCCCGTCAAGCTGAAAACCCTGTTCAGGGGTCAGTATCTCGCGGGCGTAAGTGGGGCTGACGGTGGTAAGGCGGTCGGCGAAGAAGATCCCGCCCTTGAGATAATTCATCTGGCCATAAAACTCCAGGCCATCTATGTTAAAACATTTCTCCGGCAGGCCGGTCAGGAGGTATTGTTCTTTGGGAAATATTCCCTGATAAGCCAGGTTGTGGATGGTAAAAACAGTTTTTACCTTTTCCCAAAATGGTTTGCGGTCTGAACTGCATTTTATCAGAGCCGGGATCAGGCCGGTCTGCCAGTCGTGGCAGTGGATCAGGTCGGGCGGCTGTTCCCAGTTTTCAATCAGCTCAATGACGGCCCGGCAGAAAAGAGCGAAGCGGAAGGCGTTGTCCGGGTAATCTCCCAGAGAGGTGCCATATAGCTCGGGGCGTTTCGAGAAAACAGGGTGGTCCAGAAATAAGACAGTAATTCCGGGCAGGTAATCCGATTTCAGAATGTTTATCCGGTGTCCGGCCCCATCAATGCTGCAATCTACAGTAAGACCGGAATTCTTTATAGCATACAGCTTGAGGTCGATCTTCTGGTAGCCCGGCATGATCACAGTGCACTGGTGCCCCAGCCGGGCCAGGGCCTGGGGAAGGTCTCCGGCCACATCGGCCAGGCCGCCGGTTTTGGCGAAGGGATGGACCTCGGAGGATACAGTAATTATATGGAACTGCCGGCGGCTCAAACTATATCCACCTCCCGCAGAAACTGGGCGTATTCCTCGGGCGGGGTGGGGTTGAGGTAAAACCCGGTTCCCCGCTCAAATCCGGCCACTCTAGTAAGACGGGGCATTATTTCCATGTGCCAGTGAAAGTGGGGCAGACCGGACAACTGGCAGGGGTCGGTATGGATCACCAGGTTGAAGGGCGGATTATTGACCGAGGCTTTGATGCGGAGCAGGGTCTCCTTCAATATCGGGGCCAGCAGGGCCAGATCAGCCATGGCAATGTTTTCGAAATTGGATTCGTGTTTTTTGGGGAGCAGCCAGCATTCAAAGGGAAAGCGGGCGGCAAAGGGGGCGATGGAAATGAAATTTTCGTTTTCCAGCACCAGCCGGCGGCGGTCCTCGGTCTCCTGCTTGACTATGTCGCAGAAAACGCAGCGTTCTTTGTAGCGGTAGTATTCCTGGGCCCCGGCCAGCTCCTCGTTGATGGTCTTGGGAACGATGGGCGTGGCGATAAGCTGGCTGTGGCTGTGTTCCAGCGAAGCCCCGGCCCGGTATCCCTGGTTCTTGAATATCATCAGGTATTTTAAGCGGGTATCCCGTTTCAGGTCCTGCATCCGGGAAACATAGGCGGCCAGAATATTCTGAAGGTGGGGGATGTCCAAGTCGGACAACAGCCGGTTGTGCTCCGGCATCTCCACTATTATTTCGTGGGCCCCGATGCCGGACATTTTGTCGTAAAGCCCTTCGCCGGATTTCTCCAGTTCTCCTTCCACCCTTAGGGCCGGGTATTTGTTGGCTATTACCCTCAACTGCCAGCCGGGAGAGTTGGGGGCCGTGTCCGGCGGCCTGACGGCCAGGATCTCGGGCGTGGTCAGATGCTCCTGGCCGTAGCAAAAGGGACAGGAGCCGCGGGTCGTCGCCGGAATGGGGATGTCATAATCCACCGGACGTTTGCCCCGTTCGGTGGAGATTATTACCCAACGGCCGATGATGGGATCTTTGCGGAGTTCAGGCATGGCTTATAATATAAAAGCGTTTAACTTAAATTATACCTGCTAATAATCATAAAGTCAATGAAATAAGAGGCCGGTTTTAAATTAACAAAATAATAAAGGGCTGGCATAACGCCAACCCTTTATTTTACTTTCACATTTTTGTTCCAGGACACCAGGCTAAAACTTTATCTCCTCCTCATTTTAAGATTATCATTTTCTTGATGTTGCCCTGTTTACCGGCTTTTATTTGATACAAATACACCCCGCTGGCCACAGCTTGCCCGCTTTCGTCCCTGCCGTCCCACTTTACGCTGTGCTCACCTGCCCTCTGAACCCTGTCCACTAATGTTTTTACCAATTGCCCGTTTATGTTGTAAATTTTCAGGCTCACCTGCCCGGCCTTGGGTAATTGATAACTGATCATTGTTCGTTGTTTAAACGGATTCGGCGTATTTTGCCCCAATTTGAATTCGTAATTCGTAATTGGCAATTCGGGCTTGCCGGAAACCTCTATTCCCGTCAGCACGCCAAACCATTTTAGCATATCGGCCATTATGGTCTCCGGCTGGAACATTCCCTCAAAAGGACAGGTGAAAAGAACCGTCTTAAAATATCCGCCGTCATAACTTATCCCGGCTAAATGATGCGCCGTATTGGTGCTATCAAGCCAGTTGATTTCGCCTTGTGAAAAGCCAGGTATGGCTTCCAATTGGTCGGGAAAATTCTCCTGGCTACGCCAGTAAAGAGGGATACTATTAGTGGTAATAAAGCCTCCAGAGACAGCCTCTAATTTCCACAGATTGTCAACCCTAATCCAATCGGTAAAATTTTCCTTCGGATAGCGAAGATAAAAGTAGCGGTCAAAGAGCGAGTCGGCCAATTGAGCCCCATTATCGGCATCGGCAATTGTATTCCAGGGAATCCACATTCCGGAAAGACAGAGGTTTTTGGGGCTGGTTAAACTCCCGCTCTCAAGCCATTGAATAACTCCCGTTCTATCATCTAAATTTAAAGATAATCCACCGCAGATGCTGGAAGCCGGGTTGCCGTTTGAAGTGCCGGTATGCCAAATAATCACATCATAGAGTCCCAGCAATTCATTTCTAACGCCGCCCCATTCCGGATAGTTCCAGATATCATATCCGGTAGAATCAAAACCGCAATATTCTATAATCCTCGCATAAAGGCTATCCCAGTATTCGGGAACATTATGGCCGTCGTATTCATCGCTTAGCAAAAGAATCTTTGCCCTGCTAGTTTGAACGAAGGATTTCAATGTGTCATTTTGTAAATTTTGATCTTTGGCCAGTTCGGTATAAAGCGTCGCCTTACCCGCTATTTCATTCACTGAAGGGGAAGCCCAATTCTCAAAGGTAATTTCTTTCTCTGAACCCGGTGGAATATTTATATTTTTTGTGCAAGAGTATAGAGAGGTTCCTTCTATTCTCATAGTCACATCAAGGGTTTCGGCATTGGTCCCCATGTTTTTTATAATCGCTTGGGGCGGGATTATCGTGTTCGATTTGACGAATTTCTCCGGGGCGATAATATTCACTGGCTTCACATCGTGGTCCGCTTTATCAACGATGGCCCGGATGCAAATATCGCCGGCGCCTCCAGTGCTCTGGAAGGTGCTCCAGGCAGCGCCATTACCAATCCAACTGCGGTCCGGGAAGTTGGCGTATTGGTCGCTTACAGCCAGGGTAGTATCCGCACCTGAAGGAAGCGGCAAAAAATAACCGATAGCGAAGTCGTTTCCGTCAAAATACGGCTGGGGGAGGTCTATCCTCTGCCATTGAGTAACTGCCGTAAATGGAATAGGCCCTATCTTTATCTCTCCCGGCCAATTATTGAGAGTGTCCCAATCCCAGACATAGAGACTGCAGGAAGCAGGAGTACCGCGATAGGCCCACAGAAAGATTAAAGCGGCTCTAACGGGGTTCTCCGAAGTTGAAGTAAACCTCACTGCCCAGTATGGCACATTTGCGTAAAATCCCCAATATGGATCAGTATCGTATTTCAGCGTCTCAGCCGGTGATTTGGCAGTTTTTATTAATGCGGGTTCCTGATTAGAAGGAGAAAATCCCGCCTTTCCCACATTAAAGACTGTTATTATTTCTCTATTCTCTGATGATCTATCAGGAGAAATGTCCCCTTGACCCAGAGAACGAATCTGTCTCGCCTTACTCTGAAATGATATCGCCAGAAGCGATTTAGAACAGGGCAAGCGGCTTTGGCCCCAAATGGGAGTAACCAAAAGTAGGAAGATTAGTGAAATCAAATTTATCTTTCTCATAACTTTACCTCACATATTTTTTTATTTTAACAGAATCATTTTCTTTATGTCGCCCTGTTTGCCGGTTTTTATTTGATACAAATACACTCCGCTGGCCACAGCTTGCCCGCTCTCATCCTTGCCGTCCCACTTTATGCGGTATGCCCCGGCCCCCTGAACCCTGTCCACTAATGTTTTTACCAATTGCCCGTTTATGTTGTAAATTTTCAGGCTCACCTGCCCGGCCTGCGGTAATTGATAACTGATGGTTGTTCTCCGGTTGAACGGGTTCGGCGCATTTTGGGCCATTCTAAATTCAAACTTCTGTATTCTGTCTTCGGGCTCCCCCGCCACCCCGGTCATGGTTATCCCAAAGCTGACATCGCTTTCGTCGGAAATTGGGTTATAGCCGCTATCATAGGCGATTACTTTTATTTTGCAGGTCTTTGAACTTTTATTGGGAACCTTCCACACATATGGCGTATCCACAGTCGCCCACAGCCTTATGGTGTCGGGA
>JACQXR010000128.1 GCA_016208585.1 candidate division TA06 bacterium
ATTACTAAAGAGGGAGAAATCGATCTTCGTAAAAGCTGTATAGAGTTGATCGAGCAAGGTGTCAAAGTAACTGAAATAGCACGGGAACTTAACAGATCACGGGAGTGGGTCTATAAATGGGAAGCTCGCTGGAGGACCGGTGATCCCGAATGGTATTTAAATGAGACCAAGGAACCGCACAATAAACCGAACAAAATTGATAACGGCCTGGAGCAAACAATAGTCGAAAGCCGTAAGAAGCTGAAGCGGCGCGACACACCTGAAACCCAATATTCATTTTGTGGAGCCATTGCCATTCACCAAGACCTTGATGGATCGGGAATAGAAAACAAGCCGAGCCTCTCAACCATCAATCGGGTTTTGAAAAGAAACGATTTGGTGAAAACGGAAGAATCCCAAGTCGCAGGGCAGCCCAAATTGGGGAAACACTATCCTGGCTTGAAGGTTCGGCATCCCGGGCATATCCAGCAATTAGATTTGGTAACCCCGCTGTATATCAGCGGCTATGGCAAGGTTATTTCGGTTAATCGCATCGATGTCTTCACCTCGCTGGCTAATTTAAACCAGTATCAGGCCAAAGGGGCCGACAACATAATCAATTTCCTCATCAGCGACTGGAAAGAGTTCGGCATACCGATCTACTTGCAATTGGATAATGAAGGGGCTTTTCGCGGCAGCCTTTACCATCCCCGAACCTTCGGAAAATTGATGCGCTTCTGCCTTAACTTTGGCGTTGAGATAATCTTCATCCCCTTTAACGAACCCTGGCGCAATCCGTATATTGAAAGCTTCAACAGCCGGTTCAACGATATGCTCTGGCTCAGGCAAACCTTTACGGATTTACATCATATGCGTAACGAAGCCCGCAAGTTTCGGGACAAGCATAACAACTACCAGCAGTACCGGCACGACACTTTTTTCAATAAGTCTTCGTTGTGTGGCTACACCACCAGTTATCTGCCAACCGGTTTTATGCTTGACCTCGATACACTGTTACCCATCACAAGGGGGCGTATCCATTTTATCCGTTTGATTGACGAAAAGGGCTATATTACTATTTTGAACGAGCCGATATATGTAGGCCTGTCGCTGACCTTTGAGTATGTGTGGACTGTTATCAATACCGGTAATCAGACATTAAAGATATTCCATCAACCATCTGATAAGTTACCCAAAGTGCTTGTTAAAACTCTCAATTATAGTTTACGAGAGCCGGTAAAGAACAGAATCCCAATTACTGCTTTTTTAAAAAAAGTGTCAACGATGTCCTGACACACTTAGTGCCACTAAAGACTGTCAACGATGTCCTGACACCTGCCATTTAATAGTACCACACGTATTTGTTCGTTTTTCTTTGTAGATGCTTTCAGACACCTATAGACGTTACTATTATTTGAAGCCTTTTTAGAAATGTGACGATATAATCTGGTAGCAAAATTCATTTTTGCCCCTTTTGTTTTACCTACGTATAGTACATTTTTATTTTTTTGTTTTATTGAAAAAAATAGAAGGCGACGTTATTCCGGTTCTGCTTTCGCCCCGCTTCCTCCTGCGTTCGCCACCAGCGAATTGCGGCGGATAAATCGGCGGACCAGCGCTATAGCCACCGCCGTTGGGCGGGGCAAACGGGGCTGGCTGGGTAAACTGGGTTTTTCAGGAAGAACTAATTAGCGTATTTCGCGTATTTCGGTGGGAAAAAGAGATTATACCACATGTAATATATAGATTGCAACTCAGTATAAGTAGCCTCTAAAGGTGGCGTAGTAGGATGAATTGCCCCTGCGCTAATATCACCGGAACGAATACGGTATGGTAAAAGACCGCTCGGCCGGCTGGCCGTTGACCGTCCCCGGTTTGAAATTGGACTTCTTGGCCGCTTCCATGGCCGCCTCATCACAGCCGCCGCCGATGCCGCGCAGCACCTCGGCGCTCTTTACTTTGCCGTCGGCTCCGACGATCACCTTAACAAACACCCGGCCGGTGATTCCGGCTTTCCTGGCCAGGTCGGGATACTCGGCCTTGCCGATGTTAGTGGGTTCGGGATCGGTGGGCGGAATCTCGGCTACCGGCTCGGGCGCGGCTGCGACCGGGGCCGGAGTGGCCGCCGGGGTAGGAGTTTCGGCTACCAAGATGTCCTGGGGGTTGACCGGCTTGGGGGCCGGGGCCGGCTTGACCGGAACAGGTTTGGGAGCGGCCGGAGCCGGTTTGTTGGTGACCGGGGTTGAGGCGGGAGTTTCCGGCTCGGGAGTAGTCACGGGAGCAGGAGTTTCCGGAGCCGGCGGGGTAACGGCCGCCACCTGGGCGCCGCGCCGTTCGGCCGACGGAATCCACCATTCGTCCAAAGAGGCCAGCGGCCCGCGGGCATCGCTTTGGGCTCCCTTTACCCCCTTGTAAACCATGGCCACCGCATTGGGCACGAACAGGTAAGTGGCGGGCTGTTCCTGGGCCACCACCTGCTGGAATTTGACCCAGATATCCTTGGCCTTGCGCCGGCTTAATGTGCCCAGACCCTGGTCGATCAGGCTGTCCACCTGGGGATTGGAGTATTCCAAAAGGTTGAATATTCCCTTGTTTTCGACCTTACTGTGCCACACCGCCGTAGGATCGACCTTCAGATCGTTTTTCCAGGAAAACATCATCACATCGTAGGCCCCGGTGCGAATCCGCTGAATGAAGGTTCTGGCATCCGCCACCTGGACGTTGACTTTTACTCCCGCCATTTTCATCTGTTTTTGGATGATGGCGGCCGAGGCTTCCAGCACCGGCTGGCCCTGGGCTAAAAGCAGATTTATCTGCAGTGCCTGGCGGGGGTTCTTGGCCAGAAAGCCATCCCTGTTCAGGGACTTCCACCCCAGGTCTGAAAGGGCGCTTTTGACAATCTCGGGATCGTAGGGCATCGGTTTGAGGTTCTCGTCGTAAGCCCAGGAGCTGGGCAGGATGGGGCCGGCCGCCGCCTGGCCCTTGCCCAGCAGCACGCTTTGGATTATTTCAGAGGGATCGATGGCCATGGCAAAAGCCTTGCGCAGTTGGGCCGAGGCGAACAGCGGGCTTTTAAGATTCCAGCCCAGATAGGCATATGATCTTCCGGGATAGTCGATGGCGACCAGATTGGGATCTCCCTGAAGTTTCAGGATGCTTTGGGGCGAGAGGTCCTCGGTCATGTCCACTTCTCCATTCTGCAGGGCTGCGGCCAGCGAGGCCTCGTCGCCGAAGAAACGGATCACTATCTGTTCCAGGGCCGGCTGGCCCTTGTAAAAGCCGGGGTTGGCGGTCAGCACCAAGCGGTCGCCCCGGATCCACTGTTCCACCTGGTAGGGCCCGTCGGTCACCGGGCTGGCGTCAAACTCTCCGGAAGCCAGGCTGGCCTGCTTTTCCAAAGCGTGCTTGGGCAATACGATGATGCCAGTGTCAAACAGCTCGTCGGAGTATAGCCGGTTGAACTTGAAGCGCACGGCGTAGGCGTTGATCACTTCCACGGTTTCCACGAACTGCAGATACCCGGCCCGGGAATAGTTGACCTGGGGGTCGGTCATCAGGTCGAAGGTATATTTGACGTCTTCGGCCGTCACCGGCTGCCCGTCGCTCCACTTGACGTCCTGGCGCAGATGATAGGTGACCTCCCGAAAATCCTCGGAGAACTTCCAGCTTTCGGCCAGCTCCGGCACTATGTTCATCGATTTATCAAAGCGATGCAGGCTCAGGAAAAGTTTTTCCTGGATATCGCTGGGCGCGGTAAACGACAGCAGCAGCGGGTTCAGCGAGGCCGGCTCGTTGAGCGAGCCGATGGTCAGCATGCCCCCGGCCTCGCCCAGGGGGTATTTTTCCCGTTTGGAGCAACCTGCGATCACTATCGCCAGGGCCGCTGCCATCACCAGAAAAAACCTGGCGCCGAAATGAGAAAACCGTTTCATGTTAGTGCTCCTCATAGTTTTAAAAGATATCCTCAACTTTGGCTTTTTGCCAAAATTGAATAACACTTAACATTATAACAAGTTAAGGCTTTTGTCAAGTAAAATTTACTTGCGAAGTCCGTAAATTTTGTAGTATAGTTATGCCATGAGGTTTTCTGCTTTCATATTTTTATTCCTGATCATTCTCAACACCACTGCAAAGGCCGACACCATGCCAAAAACAGACGCCGCCTATCTTGCCGCCGACCTCCACTGCGATGCCGCCATGAAGATCGTCAAGGGAAAGACTTTGACCGATAACTCCAGCCAAGTGACCATCGGCAAACTGAAGAAAGGCCGAGTTGGCCTGCAGGTCTTCGCCTGCTGGGTTCCTCCCTCTTACCGCCGCCAGAAGGCCATTGACTACACCTTGAAGATGATATCTATGACCAAATCCCAAATATCAAGCCACTCATCCCAATTGATGCTGGTGACCGATAAAGTTTCCTGGCAAAAATGCTTGAAGGAGAAGAAGACCGGGGTATTGCTGGGCATCGAAGGCGGGCACGCCCTGGGCGAGGAGACCGGCAATTTGAAGCTGTTTTATAAAGAAGGCGTCAGGATATTAACCCTGACCTGGAACAACTCCAACAAATTTGCCACTGCGGGGTTCAGCGCCGGCAAGACCAAAAAGGATTTAGGGCTTACAGCTGAAGGCATAAAGCTGGTGAAACTGGCCGACTCGCTGGGGGTGATGATCGACCTTTCCCATTCGTCAGAGAAGACATTCTGGGATGTGCTTAAATTAGCTAAAAAGCCGCCCCTAGCCTCCCATTCCTGCGCCAGGGCCTTGAACAAGAAATTCCAGTTTAGGAACCTGAGCGACAAGCAGATAAAGGCTTTGGCCCAGGCCGGGGGACTTATCGGCGTTAATTTTTGTCCCGCCTTTTTGGGGGAAAAGCGAAAACCGGTTGACATCAATTCGGTGGCCGACCAGTTTGACTACATGAAGAAGTTGGCCGGGGTTGATTGTTTGGCCTTGGGCTCGGATTTCGACGGGATCGAAGAAGTGCCCAAGGGATTGGAAGGCCCGGACAAGATACCGGACCTTCTGAAGGTGTTAGAGAAACAGGGGTTTGGTAAAGATGAGATAAGCAAGATAGCGCTGGATAACTTTATTAGATATATGGGATGGAGAAACTAAAGTTCCTTCAATATTGAAGGAACTTTAGTTTTATTGTATTTCTTTAATTTTATTTTTTATTTTTTCAACCATTTCAATATCTTGTGACAAATCTATATACTTATTCCACATCCGAATAGCTTGCTGGGAATCTCCGTACATTTTATAGGCAAAACCCAGCAACAAATAACAATGTGCAATGTTGTTGTTTTTATCAGCGAACCTCGATAAATATTTTATAGCAGAATCAGGATGGTTTTCGAATAAATATACTTGGCCTAAAGAATAAGGATCAATAATTGTACCGGCTGTGTCAAATTGTTGTGCCTTTTTAAAAAAATACAACGCCATCGAATTATTGCGTTCCACAAAATATATATTTGCCATATTGTTATAGGCGAAAGCAAAGGATGGATTCAGTTCGATAACCTTATTGTAATATACTAAACTACTGTCTTTTGCGCCCATAACATTATATAAATATGCCAACCTAAAATATGCCGTAATATCGTTGGGTGAACAATTTATGACCTTATGGTATTGCCCTATGGCATCTTGGTATTTTAATAAACGTTCATAATGCCCGGCCAAATTCAACCGCGGGAAAACGGCTTTCGGAGAGGCGTCGATCGTCTTGACGGTTATTTTATAATCGTTTTCCCAGTCAAAATTCCGCACATAAGTTCTGACCGCGATCAAAGCCAATAAGATTGCGCCAATGCAAATTGCAAGTTTGCCCCTTTCCCTTATGAACGGCAATTGCTCCATTGACTGGATTGTAAAAAGGCACAAACCTGCCGATGGGATATAAAGAAAACGCTCTGCCGCCGTTACCCCGCCTACCGAGCCGGGCCAAAGCACCGGAATAAGGGCCAGCCCGGCGAAGGCAAGGCCCGTCAAGTTTTTCTTCTTCCGGGAGAGCATGGTTACGACGGTGGCAAATGCGACAATTACTGCCGTTGTTTTTAGAAACAAAGACAGGCCATTGTTAACATCAAAAACAGGGTAAGCATTCAGTTTTAGCGGCAGATAAAACGACTTCAGGTAAAACGCCGCCGAGGCCATCATTAAACATATTTTTTGCGGCCAGGAAAGAAACTCGCTGTTTCTGGACACCAACAGCGTCCCCATGGCATGATACCTTGCCCCCAAATATATGGCCACGGCAACGGCAAAACCCAAGTATCGCCGCCAGCGTAGATTCCCATTCGGGCCAAAGTTTTTCCCCATCATATAATCGCAACCGATAACCGCCAACGGAAGAGAGATCGCCATTTCTTTAGACAACAACGCCAACATGAAAAATAACGGCGAGATGGCGTAATGAATTATGTTTTTTTGTGACAGTAGATACATGGATATGGACGCAAAATAAAACAAACCGCAAAGCAGATCAGTCCTGCCCCATATTGGCGCCACAGCTTCGGTATGTATGGGATGAATGGCAAAAAGCAAAGACGCATAAAATGCCGCCTGGCCATTTTTACATACTCTGTCCAAAATCAAAAATAACAATAATGTTGCAATGAGATGATACAGAATATTTGAGAAATGGTACCCGCGGGGACGGAGTCCCCAAAGCGAATAATCTATAAGATACGATACCGTAACTGCCGGACGGTAATAACCCAGCTTTTCATCCGTCCCACCACCGCTGGGCCAAAAATCCGAAGAGAATATATGCGGTATATTCCCGGTCCCTCTGATTCTTTCATCCTTTTCTATCAAAGGAAAATCATCCCAGGTAAAACCGTTGCGCAGGGTGTTTGAATAGGGGAGCAAAACGCCTATCAGAAGGAGAATAAATAAATATTTTTTGGAAATGTTTTTTATCATTTTTCTGTTTTCATATTAGTATTTTAAAGCATCATGGACTTTACTTGGACTCTCTCGCGAGCAGAAACAGCTTCCAGGGATAGCCACTGCGCGGCGCACAGATCCGGATTTACGCAGATGTTTTGGTTATTTACCGGCAAAAAATCGCCCTTCAGCAGCATTCCGGTTGGTCAAAATCAAAACTTCCTAAATACGTATAACCATCACTATGCGAATAATAACCCATTTTGCTTATGCTGTCAACTATTTTGCCGGACTTTGATAATTTTTATTTTGGGGCAAGAAATATGAAAAGCCCCGGTTTCGACGAAGATTGTTAAGCAGCGCCAAAATAAAAGAGCCCCATTTTGCAAAATAATGGGGCTCTTTTATGATATCTCCTTTTCCGGTTATTTCTTCCCTTTTTTCTTGGCGTAGGTTGATTTCTTCACAACCTTCTTGACTGCCTTTTTCGGAACCGCCTTCTTGGCCGGCTTTGCTTTCCGCTTCCCATTTCCCGATTCCATATTTTCGTTGCTTGTCCGACGTAGCCTTGGTGAAGTCGGATTTGCCTTCGAGGCGTTCATCTCCTTAATCGCCGCCTGGGCCGCCGTCAGCCTGGCGATGGGCACCCGGAACGGCGAACAGGAGACGTAGTTCATTCCGGCCCGGTGGCAGAACTCAACAGAAGAGGGTTCCCCGCCGTGCTCCCCGCAGATGCCCACCTTCAGGTGCGGCCTGATTGCCCGGCCCCGCTTGATCCCTATCTCTATCAGCTCGCCCACGCCTTCCTGGTCCAGCAGCTGGAAGGGGTCGGCCGGCAGGATCTTCTTCTTCACGTAGTCCGGCACGAAGCCGCCGATGTCGTCGCGCGAGAAACCGAAGGTCATCTGGGTCAGGTCGTTGGTGCCATAGGAAAAGAACTCGGCGGTCTCGGCGATCTTCCCTGCGATCAGCGCGGCCCGGGGGATCTCGATCATAGTGCCGTACATGTAATCTATCTTTTTAACGCCGTACTTGGAGCAGACCTCGGCGTATATTTTGTCAACGATGGCCTTCTGGTCCACCAGCTCGTTCTTTAAGCCCACCACCGGGACCATGATCTCCGACATGATCTTCTTGCCTTCCTTGATCAGCTCCACGGTGGACTCCAGGATGGCCCGGACCTGCATCCCGGTGATCTCAGGGTAAGTGACGCCCAAGCGGACCCCGCGGTGCCCCATCATGGGATTGGATTCGTGCAGGGCATCGGCCCGGTTATCGAGCTCCTCGGCGGTGATGCCCAGGGCCTGGGCCAGCTTGGCCCGCTCGTCCTGGCGGGTGGGCACAAATTCGTGCAGCGGCGGATCCAGCAATCTGATGGTCACCGGCAGTCCGTCCATCACTTCCAACGTGGCCTTGATGTCTTTCTTGACGAAGGGGTAGAGTTCGTTGAGCGCGGCCCAGCGTTCTTCCGCATTCTTGGAGACTATCATCTTGCGCAGACAAAACAGCGGCTCCTCGGAGTTCTTGCCGTAGAACATGTGCTCGGTGCGGAACAGCCCGATGCCCTCGGCCCCGAACCCCCGGGCATTGGCGGCATCCTCCGGGGTGTCGGCATTGGCGCGGACCTTGAGCCGGCGGAAGGAGTCAACGTATTTCATGAATTCCACGAAGCGCGGGTTCTCGGTGGCGTCCATCATGGCCAGCTGGCCGGCGTAGATATAGCCCCTGGTGCCGTTGAGAGTAATAAGATCGCCTTCGCGAAAGACCTGGTCGCCCGCCTTCATGGTCTTGGTCTGGGCGTCGATATGCAGGGAGCTGCTGCCCACGATGCAGCACTTGCCCCAGCCCCGGGCCACCAAAGCCGCATGAGAGGTCATGCCGCCGCGGGCGGTCAGGATCCCGGCCGCGGCCCGCATCCCTTCCACGTCTTCGGGGTTGGTCTCCTCGCGCACCAATATCACCTTCTTGCCCTGCTTCAGCCACTCCACTGCGTCACCGGCGGTGAACACGATTTGTCCAAAGGCTCCGCCCGGCCCGGCCGGCAGACCCTTGGCCAGCGCCGGGGCGGACTTCTCGGCCGCCGGGTCCACGATGGGATGCAGCAGTTCGTCTAACTGGGCCGGGGTAACCCTCATCACCGCTTCGGCCCTGGTGATCAGTTTTTCGTCCATCATGTCCATGGCCATATTCAAAGCCGCGGTTCCGGTGCGCTTGCCCACCCGGCACTGCAGCATCCACAGCCGGCCGTCCTGGATGGTGAATTCTATGTCCTGCATGTCGCGGTAATGTTTTTCCAGCCGGCTGCGGATGGCGTCCAGCTCCCTATAAACCGCCGGCATGGCGGTCTCCAGCGAGACCATCTGTTTGTTCTGCTCGTTCTTGGTGGATTCGTTTAAGGGGCTGGGAGTGCGGATCCCGGCCACCACGTCCTCGCCCTGGGCGTTGACTAACCATTCTCCGTAGAAATGGTTGTCGCCGTTGGCCGGGTTGCGGGAGAAGGCCACGCCGGTGGCTGAAGTCTGGCCCATGTTGCCGAAGACCATGGCTTGGACGTTGACCGCCGTCCCCCACTCGTCGGGGATGTTTTCGATCCGGCGGTATGAAATGGCCCGCTTGCCGTTCCATGATGAGAATACCGCGCCGATCCCGCCCCACAGCTGATCTGTGGCGTTATCGGGAAATTCTTTGCCGATAACCTCTTTGACTTTGGCCTTGAATCTGTCGCACAGGTCTTTCAGGTCGGCTTCGGGGATGTCGGCGTCTGTCTTGTATCCTTTTTGCTTTTTGACCTCGCCCAGCATCTCGTCCAGCTGCCTGCGGATGCCCTGGCCCTCGGCCGGCTCGATCCCGGCGGCCTTCTCCATCACCACGTCGGAGTACATCATGATCAGGCGGCGGTAGGCGTCGTAGACGAACCGGCCATTGCCGGTCTTTTTGATCATGCCGGGAATAGTTTCCGAGCACAGGCCGACGTTGAGCACGGTCTCCATCATGCCGGGCATGGAGCTGCGGGCCCCGGAGCGCACCGAAAGAAGCAGGGGATCGTTGGTATCGCCGAACTTCATGCCCATCACTTTTTCCGCCCTGGCCAGGGCGTCGTTGACCTGCTTATCAAGTTCCTTGGGATATTTCTTGTTGTTCTTATAGAAGACGGTGCACATTTCGGTGGTGATGGTGAAACCGGCCGGCACCGGGATGCCCAGGCGGCACATCTCGGCCAGGTTGGCGCCTTTGCCGCCTAAAAGATTTTTGTCCTGGGCTCCGCCTTCGGCGGCCTGGCCCCCGAAGAAATACACGAACTTAGGCATGGCATCTTTCTCCTTTGGTAATATATGAAGATTTAAGTGATCTCAGCCGGATCGTTATCCTGAAAAACGACAAACTGTAATTGTAGCACAGATAAGACCGATTTTCAAGATAAGAGTTATTGACCTGAAGCTAAAAGGGAAAAGCCCCGCAGTTTAATTTATCTGCAAGGCCTTGCGGTTATTGGCTTAACTATCGATAGAACTGACTTCGTTTGTCATCTGATGACAGGACTACCCCCGTTTGGCCTGCCTGGGCTCCTGGGCGTTTTTCGGGGCCTCCGCCCTTGGGCTGCGGTCTAACAGCCCCATTTTATCAAGAAAATCTTTTTTGTTCTGTAAAACCACCCTGGCTTTTTTAACGAACCTACCCATCCATTCGTTCAGGACCTTTAATGCCAGCTGTTGCTCTTGGTCGGCGGCCCGGATCTCTTTTTCGGAGTTCTCCTGTTTCCGGACCAGTTTTTCCAGTTCCGCCACTTTGGCCCGTTCCGAGGCCAGCAGCAGCCTGGGGTATCCCAAATCGGCCAGGAGGGCCATAAGTTCCGGGTCCTTCAACGGGGCGTCGAACAGAACTGAGGCCGCGCTCAAGAAACCGGCCGTGCTCCGGGGAGGCTGGGCCGGGATCCCCAGGATCTGCAGCTGCTCTTTGTCCTCTGGCCATATCTTCCGGAAGATTTGAGCCAGCGACTGGTAGGCTTCTTGTGCGTTTCTGGTGACCTTGGCGGACGAAGCCTCCCGGTCACCATTGTCTTGGACCAGCGCGGTGTGTCTCCTGACCGCCAGCAGGGCATCCTGGTAAAGCTTTTGTCCTTCAGCGATCCTGGCTGCATTATAGCCGTTTTCCGTCAGCCTTTTCAGGATGTCGACGTTGGCCAGCGCGTTGGTTAAGGCCTTCTCGGCCGCTTCAAGCTGCAGGGAAATAGGTAGGCTGGGTTTGGCAAGCACTGGTGATCCTAATATTGATTGTATTAATCCCGATAGGTTACAGGTCCAGTTTAAGTTTCAGTTCCTTCAACTGCCGCTCGTCCACTTCTGATGGACTTCCCTCCATCAGGCCGCTGCCCGAGGCGGTCTTGGGAAAGGCGATCGCGTCGCGGATGTTGTCGGCGCCGCAAAGCAACATGATCCAGCGATCCAGGCCCGGAGCAACCCCGCCGTGCGGCGGTGCCCCGTATTCAAAGGCTTCCAGCAGGAAGCCAAACCGTTTCCTGGCTTCTTCATTGGAAATCCCTACCGCCTTCATTACCCGCTCCTGGATGTCGCGGCGGTGGATGCGGATGGAACCAGACGCCATCTCGTAACCGTTGGCCACCAGGTCGTAAAGCTGGCCCAGCACCCGGCCCGGATCCGATTCCAGGTATTGTAGATGTTCTTCCTTGGGCATGGTAAAAATGTGATGTTCGGGTTCCCAGCCCTGGGTTTCGGGGTTGTAATGGAACATCGGGAAATCGTTGACCCAGGCGAAAGCAAATTTGTTTTTGGGAATGATGTCCATCCTTTTTGCGCACTCCGCCCTTAACGCCCCCAGGGCGGCGGCCACCACCGAAGGCTGGTCGGCCACGAATAACATTAGATCGCCATCCTTGGCGGACATGGTTTGCATCAGCTCTTCGCCTAATTCCCCGGCAAAGAATTTGGCGCTCGGCCCTTCAAGCGAAGACGGTAGTTGGTTCCCGAGCGGTGTCGCGGGAACTTTGGCCCAGGCCAGTCCCTTGGCCCCGTATATTTTTGTGAACTCGGTCAGGCCGTCGATCTCCTTGCGGGACCACTTGCCCCCGCCCGGCACGCAGATGCCCTTCACCTGCCCTTTGTTCTCCAGGGCTTGTTTGAAGACCGGGAAATTGGATTTCACGGCCACCGGCGCGGCATCGCACAGCTCCAGGCCGAAGCGCATATCGGGCTTGTCCGAGCCGAACCGCCGCATGGACTCGACGTAGGAAAGCCTGGGAAACGGCGTCGCTACTTCAATTCCGGCCGCTTCCCTGAAGGTTTCTTTGATCATGCCTTCTATCAGAACATATATCCCTTCTTCGGTGGCGCAGGCCATCTCAATATCTATCTGGGTAAATTCCGGCTGGCGGTCGGCCCGCAGGTCTTCATCGCGCAAGCAACGGGCGATCTGGAAATACTTGTCGAAGCCGGCCACCATCAGGATCTGCTTATAGAGCTGGGGCGACTGCGGCAGGGCGTAGAATTTTCCCGGCTGGACCCGGCACGGCACCAGGTAATCTCGGGCGCCTTCGGGAGCGCTGCGGGTCAGCAAGGGAGTCTCTATCTCCAGGAATCCCTCCCGCGAAAGATAATTTCTGACCGCCAGTACGAATTTATGCCGCAGGATAATATTTTTGGCCAGCGCCGGCCGGCGCAGGTCCAGATAGCGGAATTTCAGGCGCAGGTCCTCGGAGGCCGTGGTCTGGTCCTCTATCACAAAAGGCGGAACGGCCGAGCTGTTCAATACTTTGACCTCGCTGGCCAGCACTTCGATCTCTCCGGTAACCATATCGACGTTGGCCTGCCCCTGGGGCCGGGCCCGCACCAAGCCTTTGACCGCGATCAGGTATTCTGATTTCAGCTCTCTGGCGGTCTCGGTCAGTCCGGCGTTTTGGGCCGGATCAAACACTACCTGGGTGATGCCATAGCGGTCCCGCAGGTTGATGAAGATCAGCCCGCCGTGGTTGCGGCTGCGGTGGACCCATCCGCAGAGAGTGGTTTCCTTCCCGATTTGTGGGGAGCGAAGCTCCCCGCAGGTGTGGCTGCGTTGCCAGGCACCGAGGGTTTGTAATTGCATAGGAGTCTCTATTTGTTGTTTATAACCCATGGCATTAATGCCTGGGTTATAAATATGAAGTTAGTTTTCACTCGCCTTGTCCCATATCTCGTCGGCCCTACGCAGGTGTATGTGCATTGCCTGCCTTCGCATAGCGTCACCACTCGGCCCTGATCCTGCGCTGAAATGCCAGACCGTCCAGCCGCCGGTGTTTCCACAGGCCCCTGGCCTTGTCCAAAACATGCCAATCGATTTTACTGCTCTGCCGTCCGGGAACCAGGCTGGAAACGGGTATCTTGATGTTTATCCAGCCCTTTTTGATTATTACATGCGCGTGTTCGGCCGTTTGTCGAGTAGAACTCATAGCCACCTCCTTACGGAAGACACTATAAATCCTCTCACAGAACCGTGCTTGCGGTTTTCCCGCACACGGCTCTTCAGGAAAAGGGGACGACGGTTTTGTTGACATCTGGTCTCCACCTCTAAGGGCGGCAGATGTGTCCCCGCCATCCAACCGCATTCAGCGGTCTTTCCTGTCAGCCCCTTCACTCCGCAGGCATTACCCTGTTTCTTCGCTACTATGAGCTGATCCGACTCCCAATGCACCATTTGCAATTCCTCGCCCTTTTCAGGCTTGTCATTGCATACCCTTTCGGGAATGCATTGGGCCTCCCAAGTTCCTATACACTCCTTTTGATACCGTGCCACGGTCTCAGACCCCGTCGGATTCTTGCATCCTCGCTTAACGGTTGCAAGACTATTGCCTGCGGCCAAATGAACACCATCGGCTACCGACACGATGAACATTTCGGGGCTCAATCCCTTCACTTGCGTTGCGGCCCGGTATCCCATCCCCCTGGCTTCACGATGGCAGGTTACCCCACCAGGTGCAGGGTTCAGTTCTGAGGCGGTTGCTAACCTTTGCTCAGGTCGGATTTCCTGTCTGCCGACCTGTCCGCAGTAGTCTTGACGTAAGCGGAAGCCTCGGCGCAGGCAGGCCTGTCCGCCGTAGTCTTGACGCAGGCGGATCACCGACTGGTTTGTATAAGCTTTTCTCGGCGCACTCATTATTGGTCTCCTGCTTGTAATTTTGTATTCTATACTCAGCGTCATAAATCGCAACATCACACGTCATTCCCGCACATTCACTGCGTTCAGTGTAAACTCCAGCGGGAATCCAGAAAAATGCTGGATTCCGGGTCAAGCCCGGAATGACAAGCTGCATAAGACTTATGTCGCTGTGTATATATTCTGCCTTTTGCCTTTTGCATTCTGCCTTCTGCCTTCTGCCTTTTGTATTCTGCATTCTGCATTCTTGCCCTGAGCGGCCCGGCTGAGCCTGCCGAAGCCTTTGCCGAAGGGTTGCAATTTGCATTCATGTCACCCCCCCTGTGTCTCCAGTCTCCTGATCCCGTAGTGCCACAGTAGCTGCCCGGCGGCGTAGATGATGATGATCCACATCAGCTGCAGCAGCACCCCCTGGTGGACGCGGGACAGCGGCTCCATTCCCAGATAGATGCGGAGCGGAGCGTAAGCAATGTACTTGAATGGCAGCCAGAACAAAACATTCTGCACCCAGCCCGGGAAAAAAGTTATGGGAATCATCACCCCGGAAAAGACTTCCACTAAAAGCTGCTTGAAGCGGAACACCCCTTCGTTGTTGCGGGTGAAGAAGGCCACCAGCCCAGTTAGGTAGCTGATGCCGGCGTGCAGGAAAAAACTTAAGATCACGCTCAAGGGAAAAAGATAGGGACCCAGCTTGCCCGAAGGCAGTTGGACTGGAAAGAGAAAAGAAGCCGCCACGATGATGGGCAGGGTCATGAAGACAAACATGAACATGGCCCGGCCCAAGGAGCGGAAATAGTGATAAAGCTGAAAATTGGTGGGCTTTAAAAGGTCCATGGCGATGGAGCCGTCCTTGACCGCGTCGCCGATCATGCGGTCTATCCGATTGGCAAAAAAGGTCCGGGCCGACCAGCCGATCACCACGTAGGTCATCATCTGCTCCATGGTGAACCCGGCTATCACCTGCCGCCCGGAATATACCGCCTTCCACAAAAAGTAGTTGAGGGCGATGATCAGCAGATAGGACACGAAACTGGCCAGCACCTGGAAGCGGTAGGCCAGGTAGGTGATGTAGCCCAGCCTCATGAACTGCCAGTATTTGGCGAACCTCTTGATCATTGGACCTTCCGCCCCTCGTAGACCTTGCGCACGATCTCCTCGATCGGCGGCTCCTCCAGCCCGATGTCCCTGACGTCCAGATTGGACAGCAGCAGATGCATCAGCTGGGCGGCGTTGACCTGGCTGCGGTTGAAGCTGATCTCCCAGTGATAGGGGTCGGCGGACTGCAGGTCCAGCGGATAATCCTTAAGCAGATCGGCCAGCCCCGAAAGTTTTACCGGAAAGATGGTCTCCAGCAGCAGCCTCCGGCTGGCGTCCACCCCGTCCTTGAGGGCCTTCAACTCCCCGTCGTAGATTATTTTGCCGGCGTCGATCATCAGCACCCGGCTGCACAGTTCTTCGATGTCGGACAGGTCGTGGGTGGTCAGGATGACGGTGGTGCCGTACTCCCGGTTGATCTCCTTGATGAATTCCCGGATGCTGGCCTTGACCGCCACGTCCAGCCCGATGGTAGGCTCGTCCAGAAAGACTATCTTGGGGTTATGGAGCAGCGAGGCCGCCAGGTCGCAGCGCATCCGCTGGCCCAAAGAAAGCTTGCGCACCGGAACATCAAGCAGTTCCTTCAGGTCCAGCACCTGATTGAACTTTTCTATCCGGGTCAGATAATCGGCTCTGGGTATCTCGTATATCTTCTGCAAAAGGTTGAATGACTCTATCACCGCAATATCCCACCACAACTGGGTGCGCTGGCCGAAGACCACGCCGATTTGGCGGACATGCTGATAGCGCTGCTTATAGGGAATAAGCCCCTGCACCCGCACCTGGCCCGAGGTGGGCACCAGGATCCCGGTCAGCACCTTGATGGTGGTGGATTTACCGGCGCCGTTGGGCCCTATGTAGCCCACGATCTCGCCGGAATCAATGGAAAAGTCAACTTGGTTCACGGCGTGAACGGTCTCGTATTTCCTGGCCCAAAGGTCTTTGAAAGCGCCAACCAGACCGGGTCTCCGGCGATAGCGCTTGAAGTCTTTTACCAGGTTATTTACTTCTATTATCGGCATAATGACAATTTTAAGGCAGGCTATATCCGGCAAATAAATTCTTTAGATATTTGGGTTTAGAGCTTGCATAAATTGAGTATTTTATATGAGATTTATTGCATTTTATTTAACTTTATATTTTATCACAAGTCCTAAATCCTGTCAATGCAATAAATTAAGCTGATTAAAATTTATGTAAAAAATAAAGAACGAAGTAAAAACTTCGTTCTTTTAACAGTCACTGTTATAAAATATGAACTCTTTTATTTCATCCGCCTCGATCATAGATCCCTTTTAGTGGCCATGAATTCATTATATTCGCCGGTTATTTCAAAACCCAGCTTTCGATAACACCTGATGGCCCCGGTATTGTCGGCCTTGACATTGAGGCCTATGATGTTAACCATCTTCAGAAGATTCCGGCACAATGCCGCGGTGACCTTTGTTCCCAGCCCTTTACCTCTGAACTCCGGCTTGGTGGCGATGTTTCCCAGCGCCGCCACCTTGTAGGCCGGCGAATAGACATGGATGCCAGCAATACTTACCAGCCTCCCCTTATCCCGGATGCCGAAATACTGCCCGGTTTCCAGCATCCTGATATCGAACCAGTTCCCGGGATAGCTGGAGGAATAAAAATTCAGTATTTCCTGTTTGTCCAAGATATCTAACCGGACTATCCCGGATGCATCGGCTACTTCAAGCCTAGCGCAAGTTTCCTAGTTATTTGTAAAAACAATTCACAACTGCTTGTTATTCAAGGTGTTTTAAAAAACAAAATGTATTATACAACTGATAGTTGATATTTTTCCAAATCAAAAAGAGCACACAGTTTCTGTTGTGTG